>DATIVM010000468.1:0-13604 GCA_035465975.1 Usitatibacter sp. | reverse complement strand
CCTCTTCGGTCATGCTGGTGAGCAGCTCGTTGCGCTGCTTGATGGTCAGGTCGCCGGCCGCCACCGCGGCGTCGAGCAGCACCTTGATGTTGACCTCGTGGTCCGAGGTGTCGACGCCGCCCGAGTTGTCGACCGCGTCGGTGTTGACGAGCCCGCCGGCGGCCCAGTACTCGAGCCGGCCCTTCTGGGTGAGGCCGAGGTTGCCGCCCTCGCCGATCACGCGGGCGCGCACCTCGCGGCCGTCGACGCGCACGCGGTCGTTCGAGCGGTCGCCGACCTGGACGTGGCTCTCGCCCGCCGACTTCACGTACGTGCCGATGCCGCCGTTGTACAGCAGGTCGGCGGGAGCCTTCAGGATCGCGCGGACGAGCTCGACGGGCGTGAGCTCGGCGGCCTCGATCGCGAGCGTGCGCCTCGCCTCGGGCGAGACCGGGATCGACTTCGCCGTGCGCGGGAAGACGCCGCCGCCCTTCGAGATACGCGCGCGGTCGTAGTCGTCCCACGAGGAACGCGCAAGCCCGAACAGGCGCTCGCGCTCGGCGTAGCTCGCCGCGGGATCGGCATCGGGGTCGAGGAAGATGTGGCGATGGTCGAAGGCGGCGACGAGCCTGATGTGCCGCGACAGGAGCATGCCGTTGCCGAACACGTCCCCCGACATGTCGCCGATCCCGACCACGGTGAAATCCTGCGCCTGGGTGTCGATGCCGAGCTCGCGGAAATGGCGCTTCACGCTCTCCCACGCGCCGCGTGCGGTGATGCCCATCTTCTTGTGGTCGTAGCCGGCGCTGCCGCCGGAGGCGAAGGCGTCGCCCAGCCAGAAGCCGTACTCCGCGGAGACCGCGTTCGCGATGTCCGAGAAGGTCGCCGTGCCCTTGTCGGCCGCCACGACGAGGTACGGATCGTCGGGGTCGTGGCGCACCACGTCGCGCGGCGGCACGACGTTCCCCGCCACCAGGTTGTCGGTGACGTCGAGGAGGCCGCGCAGGAAATCGCGGTAGCACGCAACGCCCTCGGCGAGGTAGGCCTCGCGTTGCGAAGCGGGCGGCGCGGCCTTGAGCACGAACCCGCCCTTCGAGCCCACAGGCACGATGACGGCGTTCTTCACCATCTGCGCCTTCATGAGCCCCAGCACCTCGGTGCGGAAATCCTCGGGACGGTCGGACCAGCGGATGCCGCCGCGCGCGACCTTCCCGCCGCGCAGGTGGATCGCCTCGAAGCGCGCCGAGTAAACCCACACCTCGAAGAGCGGCCGCGGGGCGGGGAGCTCCGGCACCGCCTCGGAGCGCAGCTTGAGGGCGAGGTAGGGCTTGCGCCGGCCGTCGGCGCCGCGCACCCAGTAGTTGGTGCGCAGGCTCGCCTCGATGAGCTGCAGGAAACGGCGCAGGATGCGGTCCTCGTCCGCGTTCGCCACCCCGTTGAGCTCCGCGCGGATCTCCTCGGCGATGCGCGCCTGCGCGGCCTCGCGCCCCGCCTCGCGCGCCGGATCGAAGCGTGCGTGGAAGAGCGCCACGAGGCGCGCGACGATGGACGGATGCGCCGCGAGCGTCTGCTCGATGTACGCCTGGCTGAAGGTGAACCCCGCCTGCTTGAGGTACTTCGCGTAGGCGCGCAGCAGCGCCACGTCGTCGGGCGCGAGCGCCGCGCCGGGCGTGAGGCGGTTGAAGCCGTCGTTCTCGATCTCGCGCCGGGCGACGCGGGCGAGCGCCTCCTCGGTGGGCGCCTTGATCGCGGCCATGTCCGGGATCGCGTGCGCGCTCCGCAATCCGAAGTCGTACACGAAGATCGGCTCGGCGCGGCCCGCGGGACGAAGCTCCCACGACGCCTCGTCGAGCACCTCGAGCCCCAGGTTCTCGAGCACCGGCAGGCTTCCCGAGAGCGGGACCGGCGCGCCGAGGCGGTAGAACCGCAGGCGCAGCGCGCGCTCGTCGCCGCCCTCGGCGCGGTACAGGTCGAAGGCGAACGTGCGCTCCGGCCCGAGCGCGCGCAGGAAGCCGATGTCGCGCACCGCCGTCGCCGCCGGCACCGTGTCCCGGTAGGCGGCGGGAAAGGCCTCCACGTACTCGCGCAGCAGCGGCGCCGCGGCCGCTTCGCCGTGCGCCTCGACGAGCGCCGACTTGAGCGGCTCGTCCCAGCGGCGCGTCGCCTGCGCGATCTCCGTCTCGATGACGCGCACGTCGTAGGCGGGCGACTTGCGCGGGCTCGCGCGCACCAGGACGTGCAGGCGCGCGAGCGTCGCTTCCGAGAGGTGGACCGTGAATTCCGCGCTCGTGCCGTCGAGGTGGCGCCGCAGGATCTCCTGGATCTTCACGCGCGCGTCCGTGTTGAAGCACTCGCGCGGCAGGTAGACGAGGCACGAGTAGAAGCGGCCGTACACGTCGCGGCGGACGAAGACGCGGGTCTTGCGCCGGTCGCCCAGGCGCAGCACGCCCATGGCGGTCTCGAGGAGCGTGTCCTCGTCGACCTGGAAGAGCTCGTCGCGCGGATAGTCCTGCAGCGCGGTGAGCAGGTTCTTGTACATGTGGCTGTACGGGCGGAACCCCGCGCGCTCGATCACGCGCGCGACCTTGCGGCGCAGCAGCGGGACGTAGCGCGGGTCCGCGTGGTACGCCGAGGAGGTATAGAGGCCGACGAAGCGCCGCTCGCCGACCACCTTCCCCGCCGCATCGAAGCGCTTCACGCCGATGTAGTCGAGGTAGCCGGGACGGTGCACGGTGGCGCGCGAGTTGGCCTTGGTGAGCACGAGCAGGCGCGGCTCGCGCGCGAGCGCGCGCAGCTCCCGGGGCAGCTCGGTGAAGCTCCTCGAGTAGCCCTCCGCCGGGCGCCGCAGCACGCCGAGCCCCGAGCCCGGCACGATCCTCAGCTGGTCCTCGCCCGACACGGTCGCGAGCTCGTACTCGCGGTAGCCGAGGAACGTGAAGTGGTGGTCCGACGCCCAGGCGAGGAAGGCCGCCACCTCGGCGGTCTCGTCGCCGGCGAGGAAGGCGGGCGGGGCCGCGAGCTCGGCGGCGATCGCGTCCATGCGGGCGCGCATCGCGTCCCAGTCCTCCCAGGCCACGCGCACGTCGCCGAGCACGGAGAGGAGGCCCGCGCCGAGCGCCTCCAGGCGCCCCGCGTCGATCTCGCGGTCCACCTCGACGTGGATCAGGGATTCCTGCCGCTCCTCGCTTCCCGGCGCGCCGAAAGCGAGCAGCCGGCCGGCGGCGTCGCGCCGCGTGGAGAACAGCGGGTGGTTGAGGAGGTGCAGCGTGTAGCCCTGGCGGTTCACCTCCATCGTGACGGAGTCGACGAGGAACGGCATGTCGTCGTTCACCATCTCGATCACGGTGTGCGGGCTCGACCAGCCGTGCTCGCCCCCGGAGGGGTTGGACAGGCGCAGCTTGGGCTTCCCGGTGAGGAACGTGCGGGCGAGCTCCAGGTGCGCCACGGCGGCGCCGTAGAGGTCGGCGGGTGCGCGGGCGGCGAGGTCCTCGATGTCCACCTGCTCGTAGTAGCGCGCGATGAAGGCGCGCGCCTCGCCGGCCGCCTCGGCCGGCAGCCGTTCGTCGGCGATCCGCAGGACCTGCTCGAGCAGCGCTTGTTTTTGTTCGTGCGCGGGGAAATGCATGGGTTTCGGCGCGGACGGAAAGCGTTATTGTCCTCCAAACGGCGGGCGGGGTATCCTAGCCGCCGTAAGCGGCTGCCGGCCCCACGAACGTCAAGAAACGCCGCGTACCCTTTCCAATCAGGAGGCTTACATGCTTCGCCATACCAAGGCCATTGTCGCCGCGCTCGCCTGCGCGATGCTCTCCACCGCCGCCCTCGCCGAAGGCACCCTCGACAAGGTGAAATCCCAGGGCTTCATCACCATCGCCAACCGCGATGCGTCGATCCCGTTCTCCTACTACGACAACAACCAGAAGCCCATCGGCTACGCGATGGACCTCTGCATGAAGGTCGTGGACGCGGTGAAGAAGAAGCTCAACATGCCGAAGCTCGAGGTGAGGTACCAGCTCGTCACCTCGGCGAACCGGATCCCGCTCATCGCCAACGGCACCGCCGACATCGAGTGCGGATCGACCACCAACAACCTCGAGCGGCAGCAGCAGGTGGATTTCGGCTACACGTACTTCGTGACGGGGAACCGCTGGATCTCCAAGAAGTCCGCGCACCTCAAGGCGCTGCAGGACCTCAAGGGCAAGACCGTCGTCTCCACGGCGGGCACGTCGAACCTCAAGGAGATCACCGAGGTGAACAACAAGGACAACCTCGGGATGAGCATCATCTCCGCGAACGGCCACCCCGAGGCGTTCCAGATGGTGGAGACCGGACGCGCGGCCGCCTTCGTGATGGACGACATCCTGCTCTACAGCCTGCAGGCGTCGTCGCGCAACCCGAAGGATTTCGAGATCAGCTCGGTCGAGCTTTCGCTCCAGCCCTACGGGATGATGATGCGCAAGAACGATCCCGAGTTCAAGAAGCTGGTGAACGACACGCTCGCGCACGTCTACAAGTCGGGCGAGATCAACAAGATCTACGATAAATGGTTCCTGAAGAAGATTCCGCCGAAGGGCATCAACCTCAACGTGCCGATGTCGGCGGCGCTCAAGAAGGTCATCGCGCACCCGACCGACTCGGGCGACGAGAAGGACTACAAGTAACCGTCGCGACTGAAACGGGGGACGCAGGTCCCCCGTTTCCTTTTCCGGCCCGGCACGGCGCATGTACTACCACTGGAACTGGGGCATCCTGTTCGCGCAGGAGCCCGGGGGAACCGGCACCTACCTGCACTACCTGATCGTCGGGCTGGGCTGGACGCTCGCCACGGCGCTCGCCGCGTGGGCGATCGCCCTCGTGCTCGGCGGCGTCATCGGCACCTTGCGCACGACGAACCATCCGTGGATCGTGCGCCTCGGCAACGGCTACGTGGAGCTGTTCCGGAACATTCCGCTCCTCGTGCAGATGTTCCTGTGGTACTTCGTGGTCCCGGAGCTGCTCCCGAAAGGCGTCGGCGACTGGATCAAGCAGATGCCGCCGCCCTGGGGCTCGTACGTGCCGGCGGTGCTCTGCCTCGGACTCTACACGTCGATCCGCGTCGCCGAGCAGACGAAGGCCGGCATCCAGTCGCTGCCCCGCGGCCAGCGGCTCGCCGGCACGGCGATGGGCCTCACGCAGCTGCAGACCTACCGCTACGTGATCCTGCCGCAGAGCTTCCGGATCATGCTGCCGCCGCTCACCTCCGAGTTCATGAACGTGATCAAGAACTCGTCGGTCGCGCTCACCATCGGGCTCCTCGAGCTCACCGGCCGCGCCAAGTCGATGCAGGAGTTCAGCTTCCAGGTGTTCGAGTCGTTCGCCGCGGCGACCGTGATCTACATGCTCACCAACCTCGTGGTCGTGCTCGGCATGCGCTGGCTCGAGCGCAAGGTGCGGGTGCCGGGGCTCATCGCCGCCGGGACCGCCCCGCAGGTGGCCCACTGATGGGCGGCTTCGACTGGGAGGTCATCCGCACCTCGCTGCCGTACCTCTTCAAGGTCGGCATGACGTTCACCATCACGCTCACCGTGCTCGCCATGGCGGGCGGGATCGTGTTCGGCACGCTGCTCGCGATGATGCGGCTCGCGCATTTCCGGCCGCTCTCGATGCTCGCGGGCGGATACGTGAACCTGATGCGCTCGATGCCGCTGGTGCTGGTGATCTTCTGGTTCTACTTCCTCGTGCCCTTCATCGGCGCCTGGATCCTGCGCGAGCCGCGGCCGATCCCGGTGGGCACGTTCTACTCCGCGCTCATCACGTTCACGATGTTCGAGGCCGCGTACTACTGCGAGATCATGCGCGCCGGCATCCAGTCGATTCCCCGCGGGCAGGTGTGGTCCGCCTACGCGCTGGGGCTCGACTACTGGCGGGCCATGGGCCACATCGTGCTGCCGCAGGCCTTCCGCAACATGATCCCGGTGCTGCTCACCCAGACGCTCATCCTCTTCCAGGATACCTCGCTCGTGTACGTGATCTCCGCGACCGACTTCCTCGGCGCCGCCTCCAAGATCGCCAACCGGGACTACCGCCTCGTCGAGATGTACAGCTTCGTGGCGGTGGTCTACTTCGTCATCTCCTTCGGACTGTCGCTCGCCGTGCGGCGCCTGCAGGCGAGAATCGCGGTGGTACGCTGATGCCCGAATCCGGAAAGCCCATGATTTCCCTCCGCAACGTCTCCAAGTGGTACGGCACGTTCCAGGTGCTCACCGACTGCTCGACCGAGGTCGCCAAGGGCGAGGTGGTCGTGGTCTGCGGCCCCTCGGGCAGCGGCAAGTCCACCCTCATCAAATGCGTGAACGGCCTCGAGCCCTTCCAGAAGGGCGAGATCAAGGTCGACGGCATCTCCGTGGGCGACCCGAAGACGGACCTGCCGAAGCTTCGCTCGCGCGTGGGCATGGTGTTCCAGCACTTCGAGCTCTTCCCCCACATGAGCGTGATGCGCAACCTCACGCTCGCGCAGGTGAAGGTGCTGGGCCGCTCGGCGCAGGAAGCCGAGGCGCGCGCCCTCAAGCTGCTCGAGCGCGTGGGCCTCGCCGAGCAGCGCGACAAGTTCCCGGCGCAGCTCTCCGGCGGGCAGCAGCAGCGCGTGGCGATCGCGCGCGCGCTTTCCATGGACCCCATCGCGATGCTCTTCGACGAGCCCACGTCGGCGCTCGATCCGGAGATGATCAACGAGGTGCTCGACGTGATGGTCGACCTCGCGCGCGAGGGCATGACGATGATGGTCGTCACCCACGAGATGGGGTTCGCGCGCAAGGTGGCGCACCGCGTCGTGTTCATGGACCGCGGCCAGATCGTCGAGGACCTGCCCAAGGAGGAATTCTTCGGCAAGCCGCGCAGCGAGCGGGCGCAGCTTTTCCTGTCGAAGATCCTGCACCATTGATGTGACCGGCTCCACAGCCCGGATCCGCGCCGTCGCGTCCCCCGGTTTCCGGCCCCCGTTTACCGGAAATCATTGACGGATCGGCATTTTTTCGGGAGACTTGGCCACCATGAATCGCCTCACGGCCATCGGCCTCGCTTCGCTCGTCGCCTACGGGCTGCTGATCGCGACCAAGTACGCGGCGGTCGTCTCGGCCGCGGGTCACGAAGATGCGTCGCCGGCCCGCGCGGGCTCGCTCGCCTCGAACGCGATCGACGAGCCGCCGATGGTGAACGCGATGCCTGCGCCGCGCCCGGTGCCGTTCGCCGCGCCCACGCCCGTGCGCGCGCCGGAGCCGCCCCGCGCCTCCGCGATCGCGATCGAGTTCCGACAGGCGCGCGACCTCAAGGCGTTCGCCGATTCGCTCATGGCGCGCAGGTCGACGCTCACCTCCGACGAGCGCTACCACCTCGCCAAGGCGCTGGAGGAGTGCCAGTTCGCCACCTCGCTCACCGAGGACATCTCGGCCTACGCGGCGAAGCAGCGCCGCCAGTTCCTCGCGAGCCTGCCGCTCAACGACCCGAACAACGCGAAGCGCATCTCCGCTTACGAGGCGGTCGACAACACGCAGCGCTGCGCGCGCTTCCAGGGCACCAAGATCTCGCAGAAGGACATCGACGACCTCTTCCAGGCGGCCGCGCAGGAAGGCGACGTGCGGGCGCAGGCGCGCATCCTCGTCGCGGACCTCAACAAGAACGTGCAGAACAGCCAGCACTCGCCCGACCCGGCGCAGTCCGGGCCCGTGAAGCCCGACGATCTCTCGCGCCTCATCGGGCTGCTGGAGAGCCGCGATCCCGAGGCGATGATCATCGTCGGCCAGTTCCTCGCGCAATCGTCCGTGGCGAGCCAGCTGCGCATCGGCCCCAACGGCGAGGTGCCGGAGCCTTCCGCCTTCCTCGGCGCCTTCTCGCTCGTCGCCTGCGACCTCGGCCCCGACTGCACCTCGCTCAGCCGCGAGCCGCAGCTCGCCTGCGCCTACGGCGGTTACTGCAACGCGGCGAGCTTCGAGGAGCTCTACCAGAACTTCCTCGCCTCCCCCTGGGCGTACTCCCAGGCGGTTCGCTATCGCAGCATCATCCACACCGCGATCAACACCCAGAACTGGTCGCTGATCGGCCTGCAGCCGCCGATGGCCGACCGCCCGCGCCAGGCCCAGTAATCCCGATGCCCGAGTGGTGCTCGCGCGCCCCGGACGGCGCGTGGATCCTGCGCGTGCACGCGCAGCCGGGCGCGAAGCGCACCGAGGTGGCCGGGACGCACGGCGAGTCGCTCAAGATCCGCGTGCGCGCCCCGGCGCTCGAGGACCGCGCGAACGAAGCGCTCGTGGATTTCATCGCGGAAGCGCTCGGCGTGGCGCGGCGCGATGTGGTGCTCGCCTCCGGCGCGCGCTCCCGCGAGAAGCGCTTCGAGGTACGCGACCCGGCGGCGGATCCCTCGCGGCTGCTCAGCCCATGAGGACGCGCACGTGCTCGACCACGCAGCGGCCGAGCACCTCGGTGTTGTATCCGCCCTCCAGCGTGGAGACCACGCGGCCCCCGGCATGGCGATCGGCGATGTCGACCAGCCGCTCGCTCACCCAGCGGTAGTCCTCGTCGTCGAGCTTGAGGTAGGCGAGCGGGTCGTCGCGATGCGCGTCGAAGCCCGCCGAGACGAACACGATCTGCGGCCGGAACGCCTCGAGCGCCGGCATCCAGAAGCGCTCCACCGCGGCGCGGAAGCCGCTGCCGTCGGTCATCGCCGGCAGCGGCACGTTGATGATGTGCTCGTTGCCGGAATCCGCGCCCGAGTAAGGGTAGTACGGGTGCTGGAAGGTGGAGCACAGCATCACGCGCGGATCGTCGTGGAACGCATCCTCGGTGCCGTTGCCGTGGTGCACGTCGAAGTCGAGGATCGCGACGCGCTCGAGGCCGTGCGCCGCGATCGCGTGCGCGGCGCCGATCGCGACGTTGTTGAAGATGCAGAAGCCCATGGGCCGCTCGCGGGTCGCGTGGTGCCCCGGCGGCCGCACCGCGCAGAAGGCGCGCTTCGCCTCCCCGGACACGACGAGGTCGGTGGCCGCCACCAGCGCGCCCGCCGCGTGCAGCGCCGCGGAGAGCGAGCGCGCATTCATCGAGGTATCCGGGTCGAGGTACGCGTAGCCGCTCCGCGGCGCCGATTCGAAGATGAAATCGACGTGCTCGCGCTCGTGGACGCGCTCGAGCTGCTCGCGGGACGCCTCCGGCGCCTCGCGGGCTGCGAGCCGCGCCGCGAGGCCCGCGGCCTCGAGGGCGGCGAGCACGGCCTTGAGACGCTGCGGGGATTCCGGATGCCCGGCGCCCATCTCATGCAGCACGCAATCGGGATGGGTGAGGAGGACGGTGCTCATCCCCCGATTCTAGAGCTTTCAGAAGGGCTGGCGGGTGATGCTCTTGCTGCCCGTGAAGCTCGGCAGGCCATAGGCCGGATCGTCCGGCGCGAGTCCCGCGGGCGGGGAGATCTGGTAGGTGAAGATGCCGTTCGAGGTGCCGGAGAACTGGAAGAGGAACGTGCCGACCGCGGTGATGCGGCGCAGCGCGCCGCCCTGGCTGAAAGGATTCCCGTCCGTCACGTACGCCGTTCCCTGGAGGCTGGTAGGGCTGGTCCACGTGCCCCCCGGCATGACGATCCAGAGCGGCTTGTTGCGGCCCGGCTGCGCGGGATCCGCCTCCCGCGGGTCGTAAGTGAACCAGACCGCGAACACCTGGTTGGTGCCCGCGTGCTGGCGGAAGCTCACGCCCCAGCCCGATTCGCTTGGCAGGTACCAGAGATCGCTGTAATCGGCGGCCGGCGCCACCTGCGCCGCGACGGGCAGCGCGAGTGCGGTGAACACGGCGGCGATGAACCTTCGCATGCTGAACCTCGTGGGTGGAAGAAAGCCCCTGCAACTATTGTCCCCGAACCGGCTTCCAAGGGGAACGTCGGGCTCCCGCCACGGCGGGGCGCGGCAGGGGCGTGATATCCTCGTTCCCGCATAACGCTTTCGACCGCAACTCGCTGACAAGGCTTCCCTTTTCATGCTCCTGGACGCGCGCAGCCGCGTATCGGCCAACCCCACCGACGCGGTCGTCGCCGCCGCCGGACAGGTCATCCTCGGCAAGGAGCGCCAGATCCGGCTCGCCATCGCCTGCATCCTCGCCCGCGGGCACCTGCTGATCGAGGACGTTCCCGGGGTCGGCAAGACCACGCTCTCGCACGCGCTCGCGAAGCTCCTGGGGCTCGAGTACCAACGCATCCAGTTCACTTCGGACCTGCTGCCCGCGGACATCATCGGCGTCTCGATCTTCGACCGCACGACCTCCACGTTCCGCTTCCATCCGGGGCCCATCTTCGCGCACGTGATCCTCGCCGACGAGATCAACCGCGCGAGCCCCAAGGCGCAGAGCGCGCTCCTCGAGGCGATGGAGGAGCACCAGGTCACGGCGGAAGGGGCGACGCGCCCGCTGCCCGAGCCGTTCTTCGTCATCGCGACCCAGAACCCGCTGCATCAGGTGGGCACCTTCCCGCTGCCCGAGTCGCAGCTCGACCGTTTCCTCATGCGCATCAACCTCGGCTATCCCGACGCGAAGGCCGAGCGGGAGCTGCTGCGCGGGGCGGACCGGCGCGACCTCATCGCGCACCTGCAGCCGGCCATCGCGCCGGCACAGCTCAAGGAGCTGCAGGAACGGGCGCGCGCCATGCAGGCCTCCGACGCCCTCCTCGACTACGTGCAGGCGCTCATCAACCACACCCGGCACTCGCCGCGCTTCACGCAGGGCCTCTCGCCCCGCGCCGGCGTGGCGGTCCTGCGCGCCGCCCAGGCGTGGGCGCTCATGGAAGGGCGCCACCAGGTGCTGCCCGAGGACGTGCAGACGATCCTGCCCGCCGTGGTCGGCCACCGGCTGCACGGCAACGCCGAGGCGGTGAAGAGCGGCTTCGACCCCGCGCGGGAGCTGGTCGGCGCGGTGCCGATCCCCTGAGCCGCGCGGCCGCGGCTTCGCGCCTGCCTTGCTCGCCGATTTCCGGCAAACGGTCTCCGACTGGATCTTCCGCGCCGCCGCGCCGGAAGCGCCGCCGGTCACCCTCGTGCAGCGCCGGATCTTCATCCTGCCCACGCGGCAGGGATACGCGTTCGCGCTGATGCTGCTCCTGCTGCTGCTCGGCTCGATCAACTACAACCTCTCGCTCGGCTTCCTGCTCACCTTCCTCCTCGCCAGCATGGCGGGCGTGGGATTGCTTCATACCTGGCGCAACATCGCGCACCTGCGGCTGCGCCCCGGGCGCTGCGAGCCGGTCTTCGCCGGCGACACGGCGGCGTTCGCGGTCACGCTCGAGTCGCCCTCGCTCACGCGCTTCGCGATCGGCGTGCGGCGGCGCGGCGAGGAAGCCGTGCACGCGGACATCGGCGTCGCCGAGCCCGCCACCCTCGCGCTGCCGGTGCAGACGGCGCATCGCGGCCTGCTGCGCTGCGGGCGCCTCGAGGTCTTCACGCGCTATCCCATCGGGCTCTTCCACGCCTGGTCCTACGTGGAGTTCGACCTCACCGTCGTGGTGTACCCGCGTCCCGATCCGACGGCGGGCTCGCCGCCCAACCTCGGGCGCGATGCCGGCGAGGAAGGCATCCCCGTCCCCGGCGACGAGGAGTTCAACATGCTGCGGGCGTACCGCGCCGGCGATCCCCCGCGGCAGATCGCGTGGAAGGCGCTCGCGCGCGAGCAGGACCTCCTCACGAAGGATTTCAGCGCCATGGCTTCCAGCGAGCTGTGGATCGACTGGGACGATGCGCGCGCGCCGGACGTGGAGGGGCGGCTGTCGATCCTCACGCACTGGGTGCTGCAGGCCGAGGGCTACGGCCAGGCCTACGCGCTGCGGCTTCCCGGCGTGCGCATTCCCGCCGACCGCGGTGAGGGGCACCGGGCGCGTTGCCTGGAGGCGCTCGCGCTCTTCCATTCGCCGAGATGAGCGCCCGCGTCTACTCGCCGCACCTCGACATCCGCAACGTCCTGTGGCTCCTCGCGGCGATGCTGTTCGTCGTCGCGCCGCACCTGCTGCGGCTGCCTTACTGGGTGGGATTCTTCTTCGTCGTGGTGGTCGCCTGGCGCGCGTGGATCTCGTGGTCCGCGATCCGCTTCCCGCCGCGCGCGGTGGTCGCGGCGATCACCATCGCGGCGACCGTCGGCACCTTCCTGCAGTTCGGCCGCATCACGGGGCGCGAGGGGGGCGTCACGCTGCTGGTCGTCATGGCCGCGCTGAAGCTCCTCGAGATGCGCACGCAGCGCGAGGTGGCGCTCGCGATCTACCTCGGCTTCTTCCTCGTCCTCACCAACTTCCTCTTCTCGCAGTCGATCCCGCTCGGGCTGTACCTGCTCGCCTGCGTGTGGATCTTCACCGGCACGCTGGTCGGGTTCAACCGGATGGGGCGCGCGCCGAGCGTCGGCGAGCGGCTCAGGCCGGCGGCGGCGCTCCTCGTGCAGGCGCTGCCGTTGATGGCCGCGTTCTTCCTGCTCTTCCCGCGCGTGCCGGGCCCGCTGTGGGCGCTGCCCCGCGACGCGCACGCCGGACGCACCGGTCTCAGCGACGCGATGTCGCCCGGCCGCATCTCCGATCTCATCAAGTCGGACGCCGTCGCGTTCCGCGTGCGCTTCGAGGGAAAGCGGCCGCCCTTCGCGAGCTATTACTGGCGCGGGCCGGTGCTCACCGCCCTCGACGGCAACACCTGGCGGGCGCTGCCGCCGCAACTGATGCCGCCCCGGGACGAATACACCCGCGCCGGCCACCGCGTGACCTACGAGGTGCTGGTGCAGCCGAACGAGCGCAACGCCCTCTTCGCGCTCGACGCGCCCGCGGCGCCGCCCGCGGACGCCGTGCTGACGAGCGACCTGCAGCTGCGCTCGCGCAAGCCGCTCGTCGAGCCGCGCCGCTACGAGATGAGCTCCTGGCTCGACTACGCGTACGGCCGGGACGAGAACCCGCGCGTGCTCGAGCAGGCGCTGCGGTTCGATCCCGCGCGCAACCCGCGCACGATCGCGCTCGGCCGCCGGTGGGCCTCCGAGAGCCGCAATCCGCGCGAGATCGTCGCGCGCGCGGTGCAGCTCTACAACCGGGAGTTCACCTACACCCTCGAGCCGCCCGTGCTCGACGAGAACGATCCGTACGACGACTTCCTGTTCAACGCGAAGCGCGGGTTCTGCGAGCACTACGCCGGGAGCTTCGCGCTGCTCATGCGCGCGGCGGGCATCCCGGCCCGCATCGTGACCGGCTACCAGGGCGGCGAGGTGAATCCCTTCGACCACGAAGTGATCGTGCGGCAGGCCGACGCCCACGCGTGGACCGAGATCTGGCTGCGCGGCGAGGGCTGGGTACGCGTCGACCCGACGGCGGCGGTGTCGCCGCTGCGCATCGAGCAGGGCGTTAACGCCGCGCTCGGCCCGATCGGCGTCCTGCCCACGCTCATCGCCGCGGACCGCCTCGGCGTGCTCGCCACGCTGCGCTTCGGCTGGCAGGTGGTGAACGGCCAGTGGGACCGCTGGGTCGTCGGCTACGACACGCAGCGCCAGCGCGATTTCTTCGCGCGCATGGGCTACCCGTCGGTGGACTGGCGCACGCTCGGCTTCTGGCTGCTCGTCGCGACCTTCGCGATCGGCGGCGCATCCCGGCTTCGCCGCCTTCACGCGCG
>DATIVM010000467.1:0-4569 GCA_035465975.1 Usitatibacter sp. | reverse complement strand
AATACCGCGGCGGTGCTCGACGTGGCGGGCGCTCTCTATGAAGGCGCCGATTCGCGGCTCGGCCGCACCATGTGGCAGAGCGTCGATGGCGCCCTCCTGGGAGGCCTCGGGGCCGAGGCGGGCAAGCGCATCTTCACGCGGGTGCGCCCCCGCGACGCGAACGATCCGTGCCTCTGGTCCGAAGGCGGATCGAATCGCAGCTTTCCGAGCTCGGAGGCGGCCGTCTCGGCGGGCCTCGTGATGCCCTACGTGCTCGAGTATGGGCGCGAGCGGCCCGCGGCCTACGCGCTCCTGCTGATTCCGGCCTATGTCGGCGTCGCACGCGTGAAGAACCACGCGCACTGGCCCACGGACGTGGTCGCCGGCTGGGCGATCGGCGCCGCGGCCGCGTGGTACGACCATCGCCGCGAGACGCCGCTCTTCGTCTCGATCCTCCCCCGCTCGGTGACGATCGGCTTCCGGAAGAGCTTCTGAGGCTCAGCGCGCGAGCGCCAGGAACACCTCGCGCGCCGTAGTCGCCTGCGGCGCGTAGCGGTGCGCGAAGAGCGCGAAGGCGAGCGCGGCGAGCGCCACCGCCGCGAACGGAATCCAGGTGCGCCGCAGCAACGCCCGCTGCCATCCCTCGGGATGCACGTTCTTCGCATGCTTCACCATCGAGGAGGCGAGCATCACGTTGAACACCACGTCGCCGAGGATCGCGGGCGCCTGGTAGACGACGAAGCCCGCCGCGCCGAGGAGCGCGCAGAGCGCCACCACGACGAGGACCAGCGCGAAGATGAAGAGTCCGTCGTTGTCGCCGCCCACGGCGTCGGCGACGCCGCCCAGCGCCTTGCCCGCGCCCTCCCCGATCGCGTGGGTCGCGCCGCCGTCGTCGCCGCCCGCCACGCCCGCGGGAAGCGCCATGCGCATGTTGCCGGCGCCCGAGGCCCACGACGCGTTCGCGCCGCCGCCGTCGAATCCGCCACCGCCGCCGCGCAGGATCGACGAGCCGCCCGATCCGCCGCCGGAACCGCCGCCCGATCCGCCGCTCCACGAGCCGCCGCCGGAATTCGAGAGGGCGTCGCTCGCATCCCGCAACGCGGACTTGCGCCCGACGGCCGAGAGGTAGCGCCCGTAGCGCGAGAGGCGCAGCCACAGCCACACGCCCACGAAGAACGCGCCATAGGCCGCCGCGAGCGCCGCCGTGTAGCGGAAGAGGAGCGTGTCGACGCCGAGCGCGTGCAGCGAGCGCGTGACCATGAGGGCGACCGCGATGCTGCCGCCGACGATGAGGGACATGTGGACGCGCGTCTCGTAGCGGCTGCGGATCGCCGCGACCAGTCCCTGCTGCGTCGGCATCGATTCCAGCCCGGCCATGGCGGCTCTCCCCTAGGTGGCGCGATTGTGCCAGTCCCGCGGGGGGGCGGCCAGCCGGCCCACCCGTCGCTAGGCGGTCGTGCCGCCATCCCCCGCGGCGCCGGCGGGAATGCCGACGCGGCGCGCGAGCCGCGACCGGCGCCACAGCGAGGCGGCGAGCGGCCAGCAGAGAAGCACCAGCGCCACGGTGGTGATCGAGCCCACGAGCGGGTTCGACCAGAAGATGGCGAGGCTGCCCTTCGAGCCGAGCATCGTCTGCCGGAATGCGTCCTCGGCCTTGTCGCCGAGGACGAGCGAGAGCACGAGCGGCGCGAGCGGGTAGTCGAGCTTCTTGAAGAAGTAGCCCACGCCGCCGAAGAGCGCCATGAGCCACACGTCGAACATCGAGTTGTGCACGGTGTAGGCGCCGACCGCGCACACCACGATGATGAGCGGCGCCACGATCGAGAACGGGATGCGCAGGATCGCTGCGAAGAGCGGCACCGTGGAGAGCACCACGATCAACCCGGCGATGTTACCGAGGTACATGCTCGCGATGAGCCCCCAGACGAAATCCGGCTGCTGTTGGAAGAGCAGCGGCCCCGGCTCGAGCCCCCAGATCATGAGCCCGCCGAGGAGGACCGCGGCCGTGGCCGATCCGGGAATCCCCAGCACGAGCATCGGCAGCAGCGCGCTGGTCCCCGAGGCGTGCGCCGCGGTCTCGGGCGCGAGGACCCCCTCCATCTGCCCCTTGCCGAACTCGTCCGGATCGCGCGAGAAGCGCTTGGCGAGCCCGTAGCCCATGAAGGACGCGGCCGTGGCGCCGCCGGGCGTGATGCCCATCCAGCAGCCGATGGCGGCGCTGCGCACGAGCGTCACCCAGTAGCGCGGCAGCTTCGCCCAGGTCTGCAGCACGACGCGCGGGTTGATGCGCGCGCTCTTGCCCTCGAAGTGCAGCCCCTCTTCCATCGTCACGAGGATCTCGCCGATGCCGAAGAGGCCGATCACCACGACGAGGAAGTCGATCCCCTGCATGAGCGCGGGGCTGCCGAACGTGAGCCGCAGGAGCCCGCTCATGGTGTCCATGCCCACCGCCGCCATGCCGAAGCCGAGCATCATCGCGAGGATCGTCTTGTCGGCCGGATCCTTGCCGATGCCGATGAAGCTGCAGAAGGTGAGCAGGTACACCGCGAAGAATTCCGGCGGGCCGAACTCGAGCGCGAATTTCGCGACCACCGGCGCGAGGAACGTGATGAGGAGGATGCCGACGAACGCGCCGATGAACGATCCCGTGAACGCCGAGGTGAGCGCCTCCGCCGCGCGGCCTTTCTGGGCGAGCGGATAGCCGTCGAACGTGGTCGCGACCGACGAGGGCTCGCCGGGAATGTTGAAGAGGATCGACGTGATCGCGCCGCCGAAGAGCGCGCCCCAGTACATGCACGAGAGCATGATCACGGCGGAGGTCGGCGGCATGGTGAAGGTGAGCGGGAGCAGGATCGCGACGCCGTTGGGCGCGCCGAGTCCCGGTAACACGCCCACGAGCACGCCGAGCAGGATGCCCGCCAGCATCAGCCACACGTTGTAGCCCGTGAGCGCGACCGAGAATCCGTGGAAGAGGAGGGCCGCCTGGTCCATCAGTACCCCAGCCAGCCCTCGAGCGGCCCCTTGGGGAGCGGCACGAGGAACTGGATCTCGAAGAGCCAGAAGAGCACGGCCCCCGCGGCGGCGCCGACGACGAGCGACTTCGCCCAGCCGTAGCGCCCGGCCACGCGCATGAAGCCGGCGACGAAGAGCGCCGACGCGACGTAGATGCCGAGCCAGGCGATCGCGAGGATGTACGCGAGCATCGGCCCGAACACGGCGAGCACGCGCCGCAACTGGCTCCAGCGCACGAAGATGCCGTCGCCGCGCCGCGCGCGCAGCACGGCGCGTACCACGATGCTCGTCGCGGCGAGGCAGATGATCGCGCCGATGCGCAGCGGGAAGTAGCCGGGCTGCGGGGAGCCGTTGGCCCACCCCGCGCCCATGCTCATGCTGTCGAAGACGACGATCGCGCCGACCGCGAAGGCGACCGTGCCGACCACGGCGTCGATCGCCCCGCGCGAGGCCCAGCGCGAAGCGCCACCTGCCGATTCCGGGCCGGACGCCACGGCCCTACTCCAGGCACTCGGCCTGCGACTTGAGGATCCGGCGCGCGAAGTAGTGGAACGTCGCGCCCACCGCCTTGGGCTTCAGCCGATAGTCGTGCGCCTCGCGCGCGAGCTCCGGCCGGATCGGCTTGATCGGCCCGATGGCGCGGGCGAAGATCTGGAGCTTCGCGGCGCGCTCGATGAACACCGACATCACCGTCGCCTCCTCGGGGGTCGAGCACGCCGCGAGCTGGCCGTGGTGCGCAAGCAGGATCGAGCGCTTCGATCCGATCGCCTTCGAGATGATCTCGCCCTCCTCGTCGCCGATCGGCACGCCGGGCCACTCCGGGAGGTACGCGCAGTCGTCGAAGAACATGGTGTGGTCCATGTGCGCGACGGCGAGCGGCTCCCCGATCATGGAAAGCGCCGAGACGTACGGCGGGTGCGTGTGGACGATGCAGTTCACTTCCGGGCGCGTGCGGTAGATCCAGAGATGGAAGCGGTTCGACGGGTTGGGCATGCCCTCGCCGTCGAGCACGTTGAGGTCGTCGTCTACCAGCAGGATGCTCGCCGCGCACGCCTCGTCGAAACCGAGCCCGAAGCGCAGCATGTAGTACGTGCCCGGCTTCTCCCCGCGGGCGGTGATCTGCCCCGCGAGGGCCGACTCGTGGCCCTCGTCGGCGAGGATGCGGCACGCGAGCGCGACCTTCTGCTGGACGTTCCACTCCGGCGTCGGGAGGTGGCGCTCCATGCGTTGCGTGGTCTGCTCGTGGTACTCCTGCTTGGGGCGGCGGATCGCGGCCATCTCGTCGTCTCCGTTCGGTGGGCGTTATTTCGCGAGGAATCCCGCGGCTTCCATGATGTCGTGGTGGCGCTTCTCGTCCTGCTCGAGGAATTTCGCGAACTGGCCGTCGGTGAGGAACTCCTCCTTGTAGGCGCCGCGGTTCACGAAATCCTTCCACTCGGGCGTTTCGCGCACGCGCTTGAGGAGGTCCACGTAGTACTGCACCACCTCCGGCTTCACGCCCTTGGGCATGAGGATGCCGCGCAGCATCAGGTAATGCGCGCCGATGCCCTGCTCCTTGCAGGTCGGGATGTCGTGCCA
>DATIVM010000466.1:0-2356 GCA_035465975.1 Usitatibacter sp. | reverse complement strand
GTCGAGACCTGCGCCTGCCCGAAGGCGAGGTTCAACGCGGAATCGATCATGCGCGGGGTGATGCCCATGCGCGCGGCGGTGGCGCGGTCGATCACGATGCTCATCTGCAGGCCCTTGTCCTGCTGGTCGGAGTTGACGTCGGTGAGCTCCGGCAGGTCGCGCAGCGCCGCCTCGAGCTTCGGGCCCCATTCGCGCAGCTCTCCGAGGTCGTCGCCGCGCAGCGTGAACTGCGTGTTCGCCTCCGCCTGCCGGCCCCCGGAGCGCAGGTCCTGGATCGGGTTGAGGAACAGGTTCGCGCCCGGCTCCTTCGCGAGGGCCGTGCGCATGCGCGTGGTCACCACGTCGATCGGGTCGCGCTCCCTGAGCGGCTTCAGCGAGATGAACATCTGGCCGCTGTTGCGCTGGCCGAAACCGCCGCTGCCGGTGAACGCGGTCACCTGGTCCACGGCCGGATCGCGCCTCACGATGGCGACGAAGTCGTCGAGCTTCTTCTTCATCGCCTGGAAGGAGATCTGCTGGTCGGCGCGGATGAAGCCAATGATCCGGCCCGTGTCCTGCTGCGGGAAGAAGCCCTTGGGCACGATCACGTAGAGCCAGAAGTTGAGGCCCACGGTGATGAAGAAGACGAGGAGCGTCGGCAGGGGATAGCGCAGCACGAAGGCGAGGCTGCGCGCGTAGCCGCGGTGCAGGCGCTCGAAGGCGCCCTCGCTCCAGCGCGCGAGGCGCCCCGGCGGCCGCTCGCTGCGTTGCCGCAGCAGGCGCGAGCACATCATCGGCGTCGTGGTGAGCGAGAGCACGAGCGAGATCGCGACGGCCACCGAGAGGGTCACCGCGAACTCCCGGAAGATGCGCCCGATGATGCCGCCCATGAAGAGGATCGGGATGAACACGGCGACGAGGGAGGCGCTCATCGAGACCACCGTGAACGCCACCTCGCGCGCGCCGAGCAGCGCCGCCTCGAAGGGCGCCATGCCGCGCTCGATGTGCCGCGACACGTTCTCGAGCACCACGATCGCGTCGTCCACGACGAACCCGGTCGCGATGGTGAGCGCCATGAGCGACAGGTTGTTCAGGCTGAACCCGAGGAGGTACATCGCGGCGAACGTGCCGATGAGCGAGATCGGCACCGCCACGGCCGGGATCAGCGTCGCCCGGGCGCTCCTCAGGAACGCGAACACCACCAGGATCACCAGGAACGTCGCGATCACGAGCGTGCGCTCGACGTCGTGCAGCGCCGCGCGGATCGTCGTGGTGCGCTCCATCATCAGGTTCAGCTTCACGTCGCCGGGGATCGAGGCCTGCAGCTCCGGGATCATCCCGGTGATGGTGTCGACGACCTCGATGATGTTGGCGTTGGGCTGGCGGTTGATGATGAGCAGCACCGCCGGCTTGCCGTTCGCGGTGCCGTAGTTGCGCACGTCCTGCACGCCGTCGACCACGTCGCCCAGGTCGCCGAGGCGCACCGCGGCCCCGTTGCGATACGAGACGACGATCGGGAGGTACTCGGCGGCGCTCGTCGCCTGGTCGTTCGCCTGTACCTGCCAGTACCGATCGCCCTGCTCGAGGAACCCCTTGGGCCGGTTGGCGTTGGTCGTGGTGATGGCGGTGCGGACCTCGTCGAAGCCGATGCCGAGCTTGTTGAGGAGCGTCGGGTTGAGCTCCACGCGCACCGCGGGGAGCGCCGATCCGCCCACCGTCACCTGCCCCACCCCCTTCACCTGCGACAGGCGCTGCGCGAGGTTGGTCGAGGCGATGTCGTACATCTGCCCCGGCGTGAAGCGGTCCGAGGTGAGCGCGAGGATCATCACCGGCGCGTCCGCCGGGTTCACCTTCCGGTAGGTCGGGTTGTTCGGCAGGCTCGAGGGCAGGTCGGCGCGCGCCGCCTGGATCGCCGCCTGCACCTCGCGCGCGGCGCCGTTGATGTCGCGCGAGAGCTCGAACTGCAGCGTGATGCGCGTATTGCCGAGCGAGGAGCGCGAGGTCATCTCGGTCACGCCCGCGATGCGCCCGAGCGCCCGCTCGAGCGGCGTGGCGACCGTCGCCGCCATCACCTCGGGGCTCGCGCCCGGGAGCTGCGCCGAAACCGACACCACCGGGAAATCCACCTGCGGCATCGGCGACACCGGCAGGAGCCCGAACGCCACGATGCCCGCGAGCGCCACGCCGATCGTGAGGAGCGTGGTCGCTACGGGGCGGCGGACGAAGGGTTCGGTGATGTTCACGTTGGGGAGTGATGCGGGCGAAGGTCTTTGGAGGCGCCGATATCCGCCGATCCAACGCCGATACCCGCCGATGAGTCAGGGAAGGTCTGGTCCGTGCTTGTTCGCACGCCCCTGATCAGGCGCACGAGAACCTC
>DATIVM010000465.1:0-4305 GCA_035465975.1 Usitatibacter sp. | reverse complement strand
GTCCCGACAACAAGGTCGTGCCCAAGCCGGTGCAGACCGCGAACTGGATCGGCAGCGACATCATCGTGACCGGCGGCCTGGCCGACGGCGACCGCGTGATCACCGACAACCTGGTGAAGCTGCGGCCCGGCGCTCCGGTGGCGCCCCATGCACCCGGCCAGGCGCCGGCGCAGGCCGCGGGCGCTCCCGCGCAAGGCGGCCCGCCGAAAGCGGCGAAGTAGGCCCGCGCCATGGGAAACTTCTCGCGCTTCTTCATCGAGCGCCCGATCTTCGCGAGCGTCATCGCGATCATCATCACGCTCGCGGGCCTGCTCGCCGGCTTCTCGCTGCCGGTCGCGCAGTACCCGGAGATCTCGCCCCCGACGGTCACGATCTCCACGACCTTCACGGGCGCGAGCGCCGAGACGATCGCGAAGACCGTCGCCGCGCCCATCGAGGAGCAGCTCTCCGGCGCCGAGGGCATGGTGTACTTCACCTCGAGCGCGGGCTCCGACGGCCAGCTCAACATCACCGCGACCTTCGAGGTGGGCACCGACGTCGACCGCGCCACCTTCCAGCTCAACAACCGCGTGCAGACGGCGCTCCCCCGGCTGCCCGACGACGTGCGCCGCAACGGCGTGCTGGTGCAGAAGCGCTCCAACGACATCCTGCTCGTGATCGGCATGTACTCGCCCAAGGGCACGCAGACCACGACCTCGCTGGCGGATTACGCGTCGATCAACATGATCGACGACATCAAGCGCATCCCGGGGGTGGGCGACGTGCTCCTCTTCGGCTCGGGCTCGTCCATGCGCGTGTGGCTGCAGCCCGACAAGATGGCGCAGCTCGGCGTGACGCCCACCGACGTGGAGGCGGCGATCCTCGCCCAGAACGCCCAGTACGCGGCGGGCAAGGTGGGGGCGGAGCCCGCGCCGAAGGGCCAGCAGCTCACCTACACCGTGACCGCGCGCGGGCGCCTCGCGAACGTCGAGCAGTTCGAGGACATCGTGGTGCGCGCGAACGGGCCCAACGGCGTGCTGCGCCTCAAGGACGTCGCGAAGGTGGACCTCGGCGCGCAGACCTACGACACGCCCGCCACCGTGGACGGCAAGCCCTCCATCGGCATGGCGGTGTTCCTGCAGACCGGCGCCAACGCGCTCGACGTCTCGCGCAACATCAAGGCGCGGCTCGAGGAGATGAAGCGGGCGTTCCCGCCCGATACGGACTACCTCGTGCCGTTCGACACCACGCTCGTCGTGAAGAGCTCGATCCACGAGGTGCAGAAGACCATCTTCGAGGCGGCGATGCTGGTGCTGCTCGTGGTGTTCGTCTTCCTGCAGTCGTGGCGCGCGACGGTGATCCCGATGCTCGCGGTGCCGGTGTCCATCATCGGCACCTTCGCCGGCCTCTACATCCTCGGCTTCTCGATCAACACCCTCACGCTCTTCGCCATGGTGCTCGCGATCGGCATCGTGGTGGACGACGCCATCGTGGTGCTGGAGAACGTCGAGCGGCTGATGCGCGAGGAGAAGATGGCCGCGCACGAGGCGGCGATCGAGGCGATGCGCGAGGTGTCGGGCGCGCTGATCGCGATCGTGCTGGTGCTCTGCTCGGTGTTCATCCCGGTCGCATTCCTCGGCGGCATCGCGGGGCAGCTCTACAAGCAGTTCGCGGTGACGGTCGCGGTCGCGGTGGTGATCTCGGGCTTCACGGCGCTCACCCTCACGCCCGCGCTCTGCTCGCTGCTGCTGCGCGCCGGGGGCCACGAGTCGCGCATCTTCCATCCGTTCAACGAGGGGTTCGCGCGAGTGACGCGCACCTTCCTCTGGTTCGTGAACTCGGCGCTGCGCCGGCGCCTCATCGCGGCGCTGGGCTTCCTCATCGTGGTGCTCGCCGTGGCCGGCCTCTTCTACTTCGTGCCGCGCAGCTTCATCCCGCCCGAGGACCAGGGCTACCTCATCAGCTCCATCATCCTTCCCGACGGCGCGTCGCTGCAGCGCACGCAGAAGACCGGGGCGCAGTTCCAGAAGATCCTCGCCGAGGACCCGGCCATCGCCCACGCGTTCGTCGCCGCGGGCCGCGACTTCATCGGCGGCGGCAACAAGCCGAACGCGGGCACGTCCTTCATCCTGCTCAAGGACTGGGACCAGCGCGACCGCTCCGCGCAGCAGATCGCGGGCCAGCTCACGGGCAAGGCGATGACGTTCCCCGACGGCATCGCGTTCGTCTTCAACCCGCCCGCGATCCGCGGCTTGGGCAGCGCGGGCGGCTTCGAATTCTACGTGCAGGCGCGCCAGGATTCCGACCTGCAGCGCCTGGGGGCGGCGACCGACGCGCTCGCCGGCGCGCTGCGCTCCGATCCGCTGCTGACCGGCATCAACACGTTCTTCCGGCCCACGGTGCCGCAGCTTCGCGTCGAGGTGGACCGCGAGCAGGCGATGTCGCTCGGCGTGCCGGTGAACGACGTGTTCGCGGCGCTGCAGGCGACCATGGGCGCGTTCTACGTGAACGACTTCAACATGGCCGGCCGCACGTTCCGCGTGCAGGTGCAGTCGGACGCCCCGTACCGGGCGCGGCCCGACCAGATCGGCGACATCTTCGTGCGCTCGACCACGACCGGCCAGATGATCCCGCTCAAGGCGGTGCTGCGCGTCGAGAGCGTGATCGGCGCCGAGCAGGTGGACCGCTTCAACGGCTTCGTCGCGGCGAAGATCCTCGGCAACGGCAAGCCGGGCGTGAGCTCGGGGCAGGCGATCGATGAGGTGGAGAAGGTCGCGGCGCGCACGCTCCCGCCGGGCTACACGCTCGCGTGGAGCGGCCAGGCGTTCCAGGAGAAGCGCACCGGCAACGCCTCGATCTTCGCCTTCGGGCTCGCGATCGTGATGGTGTACCTCATCCTCTCGGCGCTCTACGAGCGCTGGCGGCTGCCCTCGGCGGTGGTCCTCGCCGTGCCGTTCGCGGTGCTCGGCGCGCTCGGGCTGGTGGGGCTGCGCGGGATGGAAAACGACATCTACTTCCAGATCGGGTTGGTGGTGCTCATCGGCCTCGCGGCGAAGAACGCGATCCTCATCGTGGAGTTCGCGCAGCAGGGGCTGCTCTCCGGCATGAGCGCGAAGGACGCGGCGCTGCAGGCCGCGCGCCTGCGCTTCCGGCCGATCGTGATGACCTCGCTCGCGTTCGTCTTCGGCGTGATGCCGCTGATGTTCGCGAGCGGCGCGGGCTCCGCGGCGCGGCGCTCCATGGGCACCGGGGTGGTGGGCGGCATGCTCCTCGCCACGTTCGTCGCGACCATCTTCGTGCCGCTCTTCTTCACGGTGTTCGCGCGGCGCCAGAAGATGGGCGAGCGCAAGGAGGCGGAGGAAGCCGCGGCGCCGGACGAGCCGGGGAAGGGGGCGCCATGAGGCGCATTCTTCGATCCGCGGGGGCACTCCCGATCGCGCTCGCGCTGGCGGGCTGCATGGTGGGACCCGACTACAAGCGTCCCGACCTGCAGCTTCCCGCGAGCTACAGCGGCGCGGGCCCCGCCTCGGGCGAGATCCGGGTGCCCGAGCGGTGGTGGACGCTCTACGGCGACGCGACGCTGGACGAGCTCGTGAAGTCGGGCCTCGATCGGAACGCGGACGTGCGCCTCGCCGCGGCCCGGGTGGAGGAGGCCGAAGCCGTGCTCGCCCAGGCGCGCGCGGCGTTCTTCCCGATCATCGAAGGGCAGGGGGGCGCCTCGCGCGGCCGCACGCTCCAGTTCGGCACCACCAGCAACTTCAACCTGGGCCTCTCGACGAGCTTCGAGCTCGACGTCTGGGGGCGCCTGCGCCGCGGCGAGCGCTCGGTGCGCGACCAGCTCCTCGCGAGCCGCTACGGCCAGGACACGGTGGCGCTGTCCCTCGCGGCGACCATCGCGCGCACCTACTTCGCGGCGATCTCGCTCGACACCCAGTACGCCGCGGCGGGCGAGAGCCTCACGGCGGCGAACGAATCCTACGACCTCGCGAAGAAGCGCCTCGACGGCGGCGTGGGCTCGGCGCTCGACCTCTACCAGGCCGGCGCGCTCGCCACCGCCGCGGCGGCGCAGCTCAAGGAGATCGCGCGCCAGCGCGCGGCGGTCGTGCACCAGCTGGGCGTCCTCACCGGGCGGCTCGACGTCTCCGTGCCCACGAAGGACATCAACTCGCTGCCCATTCCCCCGGTTCCGCCGGCGGGGCTGCCCTCGCAGCTCCTCGAGCGCCGTCCCGACGTCCGCCAGGCCGAGGAGCAGCTCGCCGCGGCGACCGAGCGCATCGGCGTCGCGCGTGCCGAGCAGTTCCCGGCCCTGAGCCTCACCGGATCCCT
>DATIVM010000464.1:0-7501 GCA_035465975.1 Usitatibacter sp. | reverse complement strand
TTCAACATTTACAACACCCAGCACGACATTTATTAGCGGGAACGGTGTTCGAGCGGACCGAAGGCGAGAGTCGCCAAGAGTAACGATCGGGCGGCCGCTCAACCCCATCGAGCAGAAAAACGAGAAGGGGCGAGGTTTCGACCTCGCCCCCTTCTTATCCTCTTCGCGGTCCTAAGCCGATTCGGCCTGGCTGCCGTACTCGGCGAGCCGCGCGGGGTCCACGATCTCGATGTCGCGGCCCTCGATGCGGATGATCTCTTCGCCCTCCAGCTCGTGCAGGATGCGCGAGAAGTACTCGGGGGTGAGGTTGAGGCGCGAGGCGACCAGCGATTTCTGCGCGGGAAGCGTGATGCGGCCGGGGCCCGCCTCGTCCTGCAGGCGCGCGAGGTAGCCGATCACGCGCTGCGTCGCGGAGTGGAGCGTGAGCGCCTCCACGTCCTTCACCAGCATGTGCAGCCGCCAGGAGAGGCCGGCCAGCATGCGCCGCGCGAGCTTCGGGTCGCGGGCGATCTCGTCGAAGAGCGTGTCCTTGCCCACGTGCAGCAGCAGCGAATCGGCGAGCGCGGTGGCCGAGACCACGTAGGGGCGCTCCGTGAACATGAGCGCCTCGCCGAAGCTCGCCCCCGGCCCCATGATGTCCACCACCTTCTCGGCGCCCGCGGGCGTGCCCACGGTGAGCTTCACCTGGCCGAAGACCACGATGTGGAAGCCCTCGCACGGGTCGCCGCGCTGGAAGAGGATCTGGCCGCGGTCGGCCCGCACCTCGCGGGTGCCGGCGGCGATCCGGGCGAGCTCGTCGGGCGAGAGGTCCCGGAAGATCGGAGCGTGCGCGAGGAGCTCGCTGATCCGGCCCCGCGGATAGGCCGCGGACTTCGGGACGGCATGGGTCTGCATGCCGTGATCATCGGCGAGCGTGCGCCGCCATGCCTTGCGTCAAATCAAACTCCCCCGGGCTCGGACCATTAGATTGGCCGCATGGATCCCCTGATGTGGCTTCCCGCGGTCGCGCTCGCGCTGCAGTCCCCGGCTCCCTCCCCCCAGAACCCTCCCGGCCCCGATCCCGACGCCATCCACCGCGCCGAGACCATCCTCGTCACCGCCGTGGCGAGCCGCATCGAGGAGCCGATCGAGGCCACGCCCTCGACGGTGACCGTGATCGATCGCGGGGAGATGGACCGCGGCCTGGTGCGCGACGTGCGCGACGCCCTGCGCTACGAGCCGGGCGTTTCCATCGAGAACTCGCCGGCCCGCTTCGGCCTGGGCAACATCAACATCCGCGGCCTCGACGGCAACCGCGTGCAGATGCTCGAGGACGGCATCCGGCTTCCCGACGCCTACAAGGTGGGCAGCTTCTCGAACGCGAGCCGCAATCCGTTCGACACCGCGATGCTCTCGCGCATCGAGATCCTGCGCGGGCCCGGCTCGGCGCTCTACGGCTCCGATGCCCTCGCGGGCGTGGTCTCCATGAGCACGCTCGATCCGCGCGACGTCCTCCACGCGGACGCGCGCATGGGCGGCTTCGCGGGCGCGGCCTACGGGAGCGCCGACCGCTCGATCCACCGCGACGGCGTCTTCGCCGCGGATTCGGGCGCCGTGCAGTTCCTGCTCGGCGCCGCCGCGGCCGACGGCAGGGAGTTCGAGAACAAGGGCGACGTGGACGCGGTCGGCAACGCGCGCACGACGCCGAACCCGCAGGACACGCACGGCACCTCGCAGCTCGCGAAGGTCGTGGTGCCCACGCCCTACGGGCGCTGGCGCGGCACCTACGAGCGCTACGATCGCCGTGTCGCGACCGATGTCCTGTCGCTCAATCCCCAGTCGCCGAAGACGGTGAGCCTCGCCGGCGTGGATCGCGCGGACCGCGAGCGCTACAGCGGGGACGGGGAGCTGCGCGCGCTCGGCCCCGTCGAGCGCCTCTCCGTCATCGCCTATCGCCAGCGCTCCTCCACCGCGCAGGACACGGACGAGGTGCGCGCGAACACGACGGCGCAATGCCTCTCGGCGAGCGGCACCGTGCGCTGCCGGCGCGAGGCGCGCTTCACGTTCGACCAGGACGAAATCGGCGTGACGGCGATCGCGCTCTCCACGATCGGCGCCCGGCAGCAGATCGTGTACGGGGCCGAGTGGTCGCGCATGGACATCGACGAGATGCGCGACGGCCGCCAGACCAACCTCGACACCGGCGCCGTGAGCAACGTGGTCGGCACCGACATCTTTCCCACGCGCGATTTCCCGAGCTCGACGGTGGATCGCGTCGGCGTCTTCGCGCAGGACGAGATCGCCGTGGGCGGCGGCGCGACGGTGATCCCGGCGCTGCGCTACGACCGCATCTCCACCGATCCGCATCCCGACGCCGCGTACACCGCGTCGAACCCGGGGCGCACGCCGGTCGGCATCACCGACGACCACTGGTCTCCGAAGCTGGGCGCGCTCGTCCCGCTCACGAAGGAGCTCACGCTCGCGTTGCAGGCCTCCGCCGGCTTCCGCGCGCCCTCCTACGCCGACGTGAACATCGGCCTGTCGAACCTGCCCCTCGGCTACACCGTGATTCCCAACCCGGACCTGAAGCCGGAGACGAGCCGCGGGCTGGAAGCGGGGCTGCGCGGCCGGCACGGCAAGGTCGACTGGTCGCTCACCGCCTATCGCACCGACTACCGCGACCTGATCGTCTCGCGCGCGCCGCTCCCCTGCCCGGGCGATCCGCGCTGCGTCGCGGGCGCGTCCATCACGTTCCAGTCGCAGAACGTGACGCGCGCGCGCATCGAGGGCATCGAGGCGCGCATGCAGGCGCCCATCGCCGGCGCATGGATCGTGCGCGGCGGCGGCGCGTGGAGCCGCGGCGAGGACCTCTCGAAGCACGTGCCGCTCAATTCCGTCGATCCGCCGAAGGTGGTGGGCGGCCTCGCGTGGGAGCCGCCGGGGCGCGGCTACGGCGGCGAGCTGCACGTGACGTGGGCCGCACGCAAGTCGCGCATCGACCGCTCCGCGGGCACGCTCTTCGCGACGCCCTCCTACACGGTCGCGGACCTCACCGCGTTCGCGCGCCTCGGTCCCCACGCGATCCTGCAGGCGGGAATCTTCAACCTGCTCGACCGCAAGTACTGGCTCTGGTCCGACCTGCGCAGCGTGCTCAACCCGGGCCTCACCATCGACCGCTACACGCAGCCGGGCCGCAACTACGCGGCTCAGGTCAAGCTGGAGTTCTGAGCCCGGGCGCCCGCGCCCGATTTCGCGGTCTCGACGAAGCGGCGCAACGCATCGCTCACCGCGCAGGGCGGCAGGCGCACGTCGATCAGCTGGAAGCGCCCGCGCGTGCGCGCCGCGGCCTCCAGGGCGCGCTCGAGCTCCGGCCGCGTCGCGACGCGCTCGCCGTGCCCGCCCAGCGCATCCGCGCAACCGGCGAAGTCCCACTCGCCGAGGTCGGTGTAGCGCGCCGCGGGCCGGAAGGCGGCGAGCATTCCCCATCCGCCGTTGTTCAGCACCACGACGATCGGGTCCCAGCCGTAGCGGCGGCAATGCCCCAGCTCCCATCCGGTCATCTGGAACGCGCCGTCGCCGAGGATCGCGATGGGCCTGCGCCCCGTCGCCGCCTGGATCGCGAGCGCGGCGGGCACCGCGAAGCCCATGGTCGCGTAGTACCCGGGCGCGACGTAGTCGGTCGGCACGAGGTCCATCGCCACGAAGAGGCAATCGCCCACGTCGCCGGCGACGGGAAACGCGCCGTGGCGCGCCATCACGCCGTTGATCGCCGCGGCGACATCGCGCGGCGCGAGCGGGCCCTCGCCGCGGCCGCCATCCGGCGCCGCGGCCGGCGCCATCGATCGCGCGTGCGCGGCGAGCGGCCGCGCGCGGCGGCGCAGCGCGCGCACCAGCGCGGCGAGCGGCACGTCGAAATACGTGTGGCGGCCGAGGGTCACGCGGCGATCGAGCGCCTGGATGGTGCTGCGCAGGTCGATGCGCCCGCCGGAGACGCCGAAGTTCGTGTCGGAGACGATCACGCCGAGGAGCAGCAGGGCGTCCGATTCCTCGACGAGCGCGGTGATGCGCGGATCGCCCGCGTTGCCGAGATAGGTTCCGGCGAGCGGCACCGCGGCGCCGGCGAGGAGCCCGCGCCCCATGAAGCTCGTGACGACCGGGATCGCGAGCTCGGCGGCGAGCGCGGCCACCTCGTCCTCGAGGCCGAAGCGCCGCACCTCGATCCCGACCATGAGGACCGGCCGGCGCGCGGCCGAGAGCCGCGCGAGGATTTCCTCCGCGCACGCCTCGACCGTCTCCGCGTCGACCGGGTCCTCCGCGGCGGGCGGCACCGGGGCGCAAGGCGCGTGCGCCATGTCGCGCGGGATCTCGAGGTAGACGGGACGCGAGTAGCGGCGCGCCGAATCGAGCACGCGCGCGATGTCCGCCGGGGCGCGCGCCGGATCGTCGAGCTGCGCCTGGTCGCAGGTGATCTCGCGGAAGATGGCGAGCTGCGAGTCGAGCGTCTTCGCCTGGTGGTGCACGAGCAGGCCGCTCGCGCGCTCGGCGGCGCCCGGCGCCCCCGAGATCACCACGACCGGGGACTTCTCCGCGTGCGCCGAGGCGACGGCGTTCACCGCGTTGAGCGCGCCGGCGCCGTAGGTGAGCGCGACCGCCGAGATCCCGCCGCGAATGCGCGAGGCTGCGTCGGCCGCGAACGCCGCGGCCGGCTCGTGCGACAGCGTGTACAGGGGCAGCGTCCCGCTCGACTCGATCGCGTCGAAGAGCGGCAGCGCGAAGTCGCCCGGCACGCCGAACACCTCGTGGGCCCCCGCGTCGCGCAGCGCCTCCAGCAGGACGCGCGCGAGGCTCAGGGGCGCAGCCTTTCCGCGATCCGCAGTCCCCGCCGGAGCACGGCCCGCATGCGCGATGCCTCGATGCCGTCGAGCGTGTTCTTCACGAGGAGCGCCATCTCGGTGTCGCCCTCCACCACCAGGCGGCGGTTGAAGAAGAGCGTGTCGGCATCCTCCTCGCGCGCGGCGATGCGCATGAAGTCGCGCGCGCTCGCACGGAAGCGCAGGTAGGGCTGCGCGCTCGGGCGCACCGGGACGAAGTGGCGGCCCTCGACGCGGAAGCTCACGCGCAACGCCGGCTCCTTCACGTCGATCGACACTTCCTTGCCCGCGAGCCGCTCGAAGATTTCGTCGGGAAGCTTGCGGCGCAGGAAGAGGTTGAGCGCGCTCGCGAGCGCGAGCGAGGCGATCCTCACGTTCCGCTCCCCACGTGCTCCATGCCCGCGCGGCCGTGCCAGTAGCCGTCGCAGGGCGCGGCCGGCATCGCGGAGGCGAGCCGGCGCGACGCCTCGACCGCATCGAGATCGCCGCGGACCGCCGCGGCGAACGCCTCGACCGCTTCTTCCATGCGCTCGGGCTGCGGGGAGAGGCGCAGCACGTTCACGCCCATGGCGAGCGCCTCGGGGAGGAACGGCAGCAGGTTCTGCACGCGCGCCGACTGCGTCTGCACGCCGTTCAGCACCAGGAAGGGCTCGCCGTCCTGCGTGGTGAGAGCGAGCCCCTCCGGGTCCTCGATGCAGCGGTACTCGCAGTGGTCCTTGCTGAGGTTGTGGTAGCGCGCGGTGAAGCAGCGCGCCGAGACCGCGAGCGGCAGCCGCCCGAACGCGAAGAGCTCGGTCTCGATGTTCGCGGTCGTCGCCGAGAGCACGTCGCGCAGCCCCGCGCCGGAGAGCTCGACCGGCGCCACCCAGCGCATCGCGCCGCACTCGGCGAGGAGCTCGAGCGTCGAGGCGTTGTAGACGTTGAGGAAGGGACCGGACACGAACGGCACGCGCCCCGAGAGGAGCCGCACCGCGCCCATGTCGTTCGCCTCCACGCGGAACCGGCCGTTCTCGACCACCTGGCGCATGATGCGCAGGTCCGCGTCGTTCTCGATCAGCTCGTAGGTCGAGAGCACCGCTTCCTTGCCCGCGTCGGCGAAGCGGCCGGCGAGATCGATCCAGTCGGCGAGGCGCAGCTCGTGCCGGCGCGAGCACACGGTCTCGCCCAGGTACACGATGTCCACCGGCCAGGAGAGCGCGCGCGAGTAGAAGTCGAGCGTGCGGCCGCGCGGCCAGTAGTAGGTGAGCGGCCCCAGCGCGATGCGCGGCGAGGCGGGAGCGGCGGTCATTTCCATGGGCGGTGGTAGGCGCCGAGCGTGCACTGGCGCCCCTCGGAAACCTCGGCGAGCGCCTCCTGCCACGCGGGGCGCACTCGGTAGCGCTGCGGTTGCGCCGCGCACTCGTCGAGCGCCGCGCGCCACACTCTGGTCACGGTCTCGACGTAGCGCGGGCTCCTCTGGCGGCCCTCGATCTTCACCGCCGCGGCCCCCATCGCCTGCAGCTTCGGCAGGAGCTCCAGGGTGTTGAGGCTGGTCGGCTCCTCGAAGGGATAGTAGAGGTCGCCGTTCACCTCGAAGCGCCCGCGGCAGAGCGTGGGATAGCCGGGGTTCTCGCCCGGCGCGAAGCGGTCGATCAGCACGCCACCCAGGCGCGACTCGAGCGCCTCCTTCGTCTCCTGCCAGCGGATCGCCTTCGCGGGCGAGCAGCCGCCGTGGGTGTTGGGCGATTCGCCGGTCGCGTAGGAGGAAAGCGCGCAGCGTCCCTCGACCATGATGGAGAGGCTGCCGAAGCCGAACACCTCGATCTCGACGGGCGTGCGGCCGATGACGCGCTCGACCTGCTCCAGCGCGAGCACGCGCGGCAGGACCGCCCGCGCGATGCCGAAACGCTCGTGGTAGAAGTTGATCGCCTCGTGGTTCGTGGCCGAGCCCTGCACGGAAAGGTGCAGGCGCAGCTGCGGATGCGCGCGCGAGGCGTAGCGGAGCAGCCCCGCGTCGGCGACGATGATCGCGTCCGCCCCGAGCGCGGCGGCGCGGTCCACGTCCGCCTCCCAGCGCTGCGCGGTGCCGGGCTGCGGGAACGTGTTGAGCGCCACCAGCACGCGCGCGCCCTTGCGGTGCGCGTAGGCGATGCCCTCGGCGATCGTGCGGTCGTCGAAATTGAGTCCCGCGAAGTTGCGCGCGTTCGTGGCGCCGCGGAAGCCGAGATAGACGTCGTCGGCACCGTGGTCCACGGCGGCCTTGAGCGAGGGCGGCGTTCCGGCCGGGCAGACGAGCCGCATGCGCCGGGCGCCTTCGGGATCGGGGGCGGTGTTCACCAAGCCCCCGAGGCTACCGCCTGCCGCTCCGCGCGTCTTTGAACCAGATCATTAAAGCGGGATCCGGGGCTCGCTCTCCTAGGAATATTCCTAGGCGTTTCCTAGGACCGCCCCCATCCGAAACCTGCGGCCCTGCCTAGGCGAGCTTTCAGCCAGCGCCGATGTTGCCGTAGGTCAAGGAAGCGGACACTGCATGGCATGGAAACGACGCACGCCGTGCAAGCCCTCCCGCCCGCCGCGGCCTCCTGCCGCGTGTACATCGTGGAGGACTCCGCCGCCATCCGCTCGCGCCTCGCCGAGATGCTCTCGCACATGGAGCGCGTGAGCATCGTGGG
>DATIVM010000463.1:0-12316 GCA_035465975.1 Usitatibacter sp. | reverse complement strand
GGCGCCGCACCCGGTTGAGGCCCGCGAACTCCGGGCTCACGATCAGCGCCTCGAAATGGGCGCCGTCGCCGCGCACCTCGAGGTGCGTGCAGGCGAGGCCCGCGCGGATCGATTCTTCGATGGACCGGGGTTCGACCATGGCGAGATCTAGTGCCGGAGCTTCCAGCCCCGGGCGATGAGGTACAGGGTCGAACATGATAGGACAGCGAAGGCGCCCGTCGCAAACGCGAGGCTCGTCCCGGGCGCCACGTCCGACTGCCCGAAGAATCCGTAGCGGAAGCCGTCCACGGCGTAGAAGAAGGGGTTGAAGCGCGACACCGTGCGCCAGAAGGGCGGGAGCGAATGCACCGAGTAGAAGACGCCGGCGAGGAAGGTGAGCGGCATCACGAGGAAGTTCTGGAACGCCGCGAGCTGGTCGAACTTCTCCGACCAGAGGCCGGCGAGGATCCCCAGGGCGCCGAGGAGCCCCGAGCCCGCCAGCGCGAAGGCGAGCGCCCAGAGCGGATGGTGCACGGGCACCGGGACGAGCCACAGCGTCGCGGCGAACACGCCCACGCCCACGACCAGCGCGCGCAGCATCGCGGCGAGGAGGTAGGCGAGGAAGAGCTCCGCGGGCGCGAGCGGGGGCAGCAGGATGAACACGATGTTGCCCGTGATCTTCGACTGGATGAGCGAGGAGGAGCCGTTGGCGAACGCGTTCTGCAGCATCGCCATCATGGCGAGGCCCGGAATCAGGAACTCGAGGTAGCTCACGCCGGGAAAGGCCTGCACGTGGCCGGCGAGCGCGTGGGCGAAGACGAGCAGGTAGAGCAGGGCCGAGACGACGGGGGCCGCCACGGTCTGGAAGCTCACCTTCCAGAAGCGCAGCACCTCCTTCCTCAGCAGCGCCGGGAAGCCGCTCACGGCGGGAACGGCACCGCCTCGTCGCGGTGCATGATGCGCACGAACACTTCCTCGAGCTCGGGCTCCGCCACCTCGAGCGCCTCGACCGCCGCGCCCGCCTCGCGCAGCCGGGCGAGCGAGCGCTCCACGTGCGCCATGTCCGCGATCGGAATGCGCCACCAGCCCGCGGCATCGCAGGTCGCGTCCCGCGCGAGGTCGCCCGGGAGCGTGCCGCGCGCGAGCTTCACGCGCAGCACCCGCTCGGAGAAGCTGGAGAGCAGCCGCGCGGTGGAATCGAGCGCGACGATCCGGCCCTCCTTCATCATCGCGATGCGGTTGCAGAGCTGCTGCGCTTCCTCGAGGTAGTGGGTGGTGAGGATGATGGTGTGGCCCGCTTCGTTCAGGTCCTTCACGAAGGCCCACAGCGCCTGGCGCAGCTCCACGTCGACGCCGGCGGTGGGCTCGTCGAGCACGATCACGGGCGGCCGGTGCACCAGCGCCTGCGCGACCATCACGCGCCGCTTCATGCCGCCGGAGAGGCTGCGCATGTTCGCCTGCGCCTTGGGCGCGAGCGCGAGCCGCTCGAGCAGCTCGTCGATCCACGCGCCGTTCGCGCGCAGCCCGAAGTAGCCCGACTGGAACTCGAGCGTCTCGCGCACCGTGAAGAAGGGATCGAACACGATCTCCTGGGGGACGATGCCGAGCGCGCGGCGCGCGGCGCGGTAGTCGGCGCGCACGTCGTGACCCATCACGGCGAGCCGCCCCGCATCCGGGATGGCGAGGCCGCCGAGGGCCGAGATGAGCGTGGTCTTGCCCGCCCCGTTCGGCCCGAGCAGCCCGAAGAACTCGCCGCGCCCGACGGTGAGCGAGACGCCGGCGAGCGCCCTCACCGCGCCGAAGCGCTTGCGCACCTCGCGCGCCTCGACCGCGTGCGGCGCGCTCACGGCCGCGCGCCGAGCACGTGGGGCTGGATGAGCTCCGCCACGCCGTAGAGCTGGGCGAGGGCGAGAAGGTTGGCGGGAAGCTGCACGAACTCGAGCGCGACCTTGCGCTCGAGGGCACGGCGGCGCCACTCGAGGAGCAGCGCGACCGCGGAGGAATCGACGCCCGTGACGCCGGAGAAATCGATGGTCACGCGCCCGGGGAGGTCCGGCCGGGCGACGAACTTCTCGCTCTCGGCGATCACGCCCGGGAGGGTCTCGAAATCGAGCGCCCCGGTGATCCGGAGCACCTCGGAGTTCGCGACGGCGCTCACTGGGCGGCGGACTTCGGGCTCGCGGCGCTCGAGCGGTTGCGCTCCTGCAGCGTCTTCACCAGCCCGTCGATGCCGGAGCGCTGGATCTGCTCGTTGAAGGAGCCGCGGTACGTGGTGACGAGCGAGGCGCCGTCGATCACCACGTCGTAGACCTTCCAGCCGTCCTTGGCCTTCTCCATGCGGTAATCGATCGGGATCGGCGGGCCGCCCTGCTGGATCACGGCGGTGCGCACCAGGACGTCCTCGTCGCCGGGCGAGGCCTGCAGCGGCTTCACCTGGATCTTCTGGTCGCGGTACTGCGAGAGCGACGACGAGTACGTGCGCACGAGGAGCGTGCGGAACTCCTTGGTGAGCGCCTCGCGCTGCTCGGGTGTGGCCTGCGACCAGTTGCGGCCCACGGCGAGGCGCGTCATGCGCGTGAAGTCGAAGTGCGGCAGCACCTTCTGCTCGGCGAGCGCGACGACCTTCGCCGAGTTGCCCGCCTGCACGTCCTTGTCGGTCTTGACGATGGCGATCACCTCGTCGGCGATGCGCTTGACCATCGCGTCCGGGGCTTCCTGGGCGGCCGCGCCGAGGGGCGCGAAGGCGGCGAGCAGGGCAATGAGGAGGAAGCGCAGCATGGGGTTTCCTGTGATGTCGTGTGTCGAAGCGATTCGACCCGCGGCCGCAAGCGGCGGTTCCGGGTCTATTTCTTGCCGAGGCCGGGCGGCTCGGGCAGCTTCGCGGCCGGCGCGGCGGCGGCCGCCGGCTCTTCCTGCGCCTTGCTGAACAGGAACTGGCCGATCAGCCGCTCCAGCACCACCGCCGACTGCGTGATGGTGATGCGGTCGCCCGCCTTGAGCTTCTGCTCGTCGCCTCCCGCCTCGAGCCCCACGTAGTTCTCGCCGAGCAGCCCCGAGGTGAGGACGGCCGCGCTGGTGTCCTTCGGGAAGGCGTAGCGCTTGTCGAGGGCGAGCGTCACGTCCGCCTGGTAGCGCTGGTTGTCGAAGTGGATGTCGGCCACGCGCCCGACGGTGACGCCGGCGCTCCTCACCGGTGCGCGCACCTTGAGGCCGCCGATGTTGTCGAAGCGCGCCTGGACCTTGTAGGTATCGCCGGCGCGCTCCGCGCCGAGGTTGCCCACCTTGAGGGAGAGCACGAGCAGCGCCGCGAATCCCGCGGCGACGAAGGCTCCGAACCAGAGGTCGATCGTCGTTCGTTCCATCGTGTTGTTCGTCTTCGAGAAGTTGCCTAGGTCCCGCCGCGGAACATGAGCGAGGTGAGGATCAGGTCTAGGGCGAGGATCGTGAGCGCCGAGCTCACCACGGTGCGGGTCGTCGCCCGCGACACGCCTTCCGCGGTGGGCGGCGCGTCGTAACCTTCGAAGGTGGCGATGACGGCGACGGCGATGCCGAACACGAAACTCTTCACCACGCCGTTCAGAACATCATACCGGAAGTCCACCGACGCCTGCATCTGCGACCAGAACACGCCGTTGTCCACGCCGATCAGCACCACGGCGACGATGTAGCCGCCGAACACGCCCATGCAGGAGAAGAGCGCGGCGAGGAGGGGCATGGAGATCACGCCCGCCCAGAAGCGCGGCGCGATGACGCGCGACATGGGGGAGACCGCCATCATGTCCATGGCCGAGAGTTGCTCGGTCACCTTCATGAGCCCGATCTCCGCCGTGATCGCCGAGCCCGCGCGCGAGGCGAACAGGAGGCCCGTCACCACCGGCCCCAGCTCGCGCACGAGCGAGAGCGCGACCAGCACGCCGATCGCCTCCGTCGAGCCGTATTTCTGCAGCGTCTCGTAGCCCTGCAGCCCGAGGACCATGCCCACGAAGAGGCCGGAGACGATGATGATGACGAGCGAGAGCACGCCGGTGAAGTACACCTCGCGCATCACGAGCCGGAAGCGCTGGAAGCTGGTGCCCGAGGAGGCGAGCAGCAGCCCGAAGAAGCGCGTGACGGTCCCGGTGCGCCAGACGCTCTCGATCACCCGGTGGCCGAGGCTCTGGATGGGCCGGCGCACGCGCTCAAGCACGGCCGCCTCCCGGGACGAGCCGCACGTCCTCGGCATAGTCGCGCGCCGGATAGTGGAACGGCACGGGCCCCTCGAGCTCGCCCTGCACGAACTGGCGCACGTAGGGCAGGTCCGAGCGTCGCATGTCCTCGGGCGTGCCCTCGCCCACGATCACGCCGTCGGCGACGAGATACACGTAGTCGACGATCTCCAGGCACTCGACCACGTCGTGCGACACGACGATGGAGGTCGCGCCGAGCGCGTCGTTGAGCTTGCGCATGAGCTGGCCGATCACCGCCATGGCGATCGGGTCGAGACCGGCGAACGGCTCGTCGTAGAGCACCAGCAGGGGATCGAGCGCGACCGCGCGCGCGAGCGCCACGCGCCGCGCCATGCCGCCCGAGAGCTCCGCGGGCATGAGGCGCTGCGCGCCGCGCATGCCCACCGCCTCGAGCTTGAGGAGCACGAGGTCGCGGATCATCCGCTCGGGCAGCTGCGTGTGCTCGCGCATGGGGAACGCGACGTTCTCGTACACGTTCATGTCGGTGAAGAGCGCGCCGAACTGGAAGAGCATCCCCATGCGGCGGCGCATGCGGTAGAGCTCGGCGGAATCCATCCGGCTGAGCGAGCGGTCCGCGACGCGCACCTCGCCCTGCGTCGCGCGCAGCTGCCCGCCGATGAGGCGCAGCAGCGTGGTCTTGCCGCTGCCCGAGGCGCCCATGATGGCGACCACCTTTCCGCGCGGCACGGTGAGCGAGATGCCCTTGAGGACCGCTCGCCGCCGGAAACCGTCGTACGAAAAGTTCACCGACCGGACGTCGACCAGGGCTTCTTCGGGCACGGGAAATCGCGAACGGAAAGGAGCGCATTTTAACAGCTTTGCATGGGCGCCCTCCCCTATAATCGCGGCGTGCACCGATGCGCGCATAAGCTGGGCGAGCGGGCGACGTGAGCAAGCCCCGCCTGCTGCTCGTGGACGACGATCCCCTGATCGGCGAGACGCTGTCGTTCGCGCTCGCGCGCGACTACGACGTCGCCCACGCCGAGGACCGCGCCTCGGCGATCGCCGTCCTGCGCGCCGGCATCGTCCCCGACGTGGCGCTCATCGACCTGGGGCTGCCGCCGGTGCAGACCCTGCCCAACGAGGGCTTCAAGCTGATCGGCGACCTCCTCGCCCACGCGCCCGAGGTGCGGATCGTGGTCCTCACCGGGCAGAACGAGGAATCCAACGCGCGCCGCGCGCGCGCGCTCGGCGCCGCGGACTTCGTGCCCAAGCCGTGCGACCCGGAGGTGCTCCGCAAGGCGCTCGCGCGCGCTCTCGGCGCGCCCGCGATCGACCGCACGGAGGAGGACGGGGCCCACACGCTGATCGGGGAGAGCCCGCCGCTGCGGCGCCTGCGCAGCCAGATCGACCTGTACGCCGCCGCATCCTTCCCCGCGCTCGTGGAGGGCGAATCGGGCAGCGGCAAGGAGCGCGTCGCCTACGCGCTGCACCACCTCAGCCCGCGCTCGCGCGAGCCGTTCCTCGCGCTCAACTGCGCGGCCATCTCCCCGTCCCTCGTGGAGCCGACGCTGTTCGGCTACGCGCGCGGCGCCTTCACCGGCGCGCAGCAGGCGAAATCCGGCTATTTCGAGGACGCCGGCGAAGGGACGCTCTTCCTCGACGAGATCGGCGAGCTCCCGGCGGAGCTGCAGCCGAAGCTGCTGCGCGTGCTCGAGAACGGCGAGTACCAGCGCGTCGGCGAGACGCAGACGCGCGTGAGCCGCGCGCGCATCGTGGCGGCGACCAACCGCGACCTGCGCGAGGAGGTCCGCGCGGGACGCTTCCGCTCGGACCTCTACCACCGGCTCTCGGTGTTCGAGCTCCACGTGCCGCCGCTGCGCGAGCTGGGCGAGGACAAGCTGCGGCTCCTCGACCATTACCGGGCCATCTACGCGACGAAGACCGCGAGCCGCCCCTTCGACCTCGACGAGAAGGCGCGCGCCCGCTGGCTCGCCTACGCCTTCCCGGGCAACGTGCGCGAGCTGAAGAACATCGTGATCCGCCTCACCACCAAGTACGCGGGCTACACGGTCGGGCTCGCCGAGCTGGAGGCGGAGCTCGCGCCCGCCACGGATGCCGCCCGGGCCGATCCCGTGGCGCGTGCGCGCGCCGAGCTCCTCTCCGGCGCGCCGTTCAGCCTGGACGCGGTGCTGAAGGGCGTGGAGCAGGCCTACCTGGACGCCGCGCTGGAGATCGCCGGCGGCAACATGACCCAGGCCGCCAAGCTCCTCGGCGTGTCGCGCAGCACGCTCTACGGGCGGCTGGAGGCGGCCGGGCGATCGGGTGCTAAACTGGGCGCCTCCGATCCGGGCGAGGCGCGGGGCTGACCAACTCGAACAACAAACGCCGCCGGCCCGCAATCCCGCCATGACGATGTACCTCGAACACTTCGGGCTGCGTGAAGCGCCGTTCCGCATCACGCCGCACACGGAGTTCTTCTTCTCCGGCGCCAACCGCGGGGCGACGCTCGAGGCGCTGATGTACGCGATCACCGCCGGCGAGGGCATGGTCAAGGTGACCGGCGAGGTGGGCAGCGGCAAGACGATGCTCTGCCGCGTGCTGATGGAGCGCCTGCCGGAGGCGGTCGAGACGATCTACCTCGCGGTGCCCAGCCTCACGCGCGACGAGATGCTCGCCGCGATCGCGGCCGACCTCGAGGTCGAATCCGCCGGCGCCAACACCACGAAGCTGCTGCGCGCGCTCCAGGAGCGGCTCATCGAGATCCACGCGGGCGGCCGGCAGGTGGTGGCCCTCATCGACGAGGCGCACGCGATGCCGCTCGCGACCCTCGAGGAGATCCGGCTCCTCTCGAACCTCGAGACGGGCAAGGAGAAGCTGCTGCAGATCGTGCTCTTCGGCCAGCCCGAGCTCGACCAGCACCTGGCGCTGCCGCACATGCGCCAGCTCAAGGAGCGCATCACCCACAGCTTCGCGCTCGCGCCGTTGCCGGCGCGCGAGGTGCGCGATTACGTGAGCTTCCGCCTGCGCGCCGCGGGCTACCACGGCCCCGACCTCTTCGGCGAGGAGGCGCTGCGCCTCATCGCCGAGGCCTCCGAGGGCCTCACGCGCCGCATCAACATCTATGCGGACAAGACGCTGCTCGCCGCATTCGCCGCGGGCACGCACACCGTCAGCGCGGACCATGCGCGCGCCGCGATCAGCGACACGCAGATCGTCGTGAACCGCCGCGCCTCGCCGCGGCGACTCGCGGCGGCGTTCGCCGCCGTGCTGCTCGCGGGAGCCGCGCTCGGCTTCGGCCTCGCGCAGGTGCTCGCGCCGCCATCCCCCGCTCCCGCGCACGCGGCCGTCCTGGCGCCCGCGCCGGGCGTCCCGGCCGCCGCACCCGAAGCCGGTTCCGCGCCGCCCGCGGTAGCCGCCGGACCGGCCCCTGCATCGGCGCCCGCGCACGAGGCCCCGGCGCAGCCCAAGGCGATCCCCGTCGCGGCGATCGGCACGGCCAGCGCCGCGCGGGCTGCCGCCCCGGCCCCGGCCGCCCCTGTCACGTCGAGCGACGGCAGCGCCGATCCCGTGGCGCTTCGCATCGCCGCCGGGCGCGAGCTCGTCGGCGACTCCGGCGCCGCCGGCTTCGCGGTCCAGCTCATGGTGACCGACGCGAGCGACCGCACCTACCTCGCGAGCTACCTCGCCGAGGCGGGCAAGGCGCTCGGCACCGAGCGCCTCTACGTGGTGCCGACCGCCAGCTCCGAAGGACGGCGCGTGGGCGTCCTCTACGGGACCTTCCGCGACCGCGACGAGGCGGGCACCGCGCTCGCGACGCTGCCCGCGGACCTGCGCCAGTTCCGGCCCTTCGTGCGCTCGCTCGAGGGCGTGCGCGACGACGCTCGCCGCGCGACGCGGCCGTGAGCGCTACTCCGATTCGCGGGCGGGGAAACCTCCCCGTTCGGCGGAGGATTTTTCATTGCGTTTGACCCGCGAAAAAGATATAAAGAGCGCGGAGAGGGTTCTTTTCAGAAAACAAACACTTACGGAACATTCCTGCATGCGTTTCCCCGCTGCCGCGCCGTGGTTGACGTTCGCCCTGGCGCTCGCGGCCTGCGGCACGCGACCGATCGCGCAACCCGGCGCCCACATTCAGCCGGAAGCGACGCGCGCCGAGATCATTCCCGCGCCGGTGAGGGCCGTTCCGCTGCCGCCCGCCCCGCGGGCCCACGTGCCGGAAGTCCGCTACTCCGTGGTGGTGGTCAACCAGCCCGTGCGCGACGTGCTGCTCGCCATGGCCCGCGAGACGAAGATCAACTTCGACATCGATTCCTCGATCGAGGGCACGGTCACGCTGAACGCCATCGACCAGACGCTCAAGCAGATCCTCACGCGCATGGCGCGGCAGGTGGACATGCGCTGGGAGGAGCACGGCGACACGATCGCCGTGATGCGCGACACCCCGTACCTGCAGAACTACCACGTCGACTACGTGAACATGGCGCGCGACGTGAACGAGACGGTCGGCATCGCCACCCAGGTCATCTCCGGGTCGGTCGCGGGCGCCACGGCCCAGGGCGCGAGCGGCGCCAACAACTCCACCCTCACCATCACGAACACTTCGCGGAACCGCTTCTGGGAGACGCTCGAGAAGAACATCAAGGACCTGCTGCGCGAGACCGACAAGCTGCTCCCGGAGGGCAGCAGCGAGACGATCGTGCAGCGCCACGGGCAGGTCCAGGGCGCGTCCAGCCAGGCGCGGACCACCACGCGCTCGCGGGCCGCGGCGGCCGCGGGAACCGCGACGACGACCACGCCCGGCGAGAGCGCGCAGACGCAGTCGGGCGAGATGACCGAGCAGCGGCTCACCTTCCGCGAGGCGGCCTCGGTGATCGTGAACCCCGAGACGGGCATCGTCTCGGTGCGCGCCACCTCGCGCCAGCAAGAGAAGGTGCGCGATTTCCTCGAGCGGGTGGCCGGCGCCTCGCGCCGGCAGGTGATGATCGAGGCGACCGTGGTGGAGGTCGCCCTCAACGACAACTACCAGGCCGGGATCGACTGGTCGGCGCTCGGCAAGAACGGGCTGGGCTACAGCATCACGCAGGCCTTCACCGGGCCGGACCTGCCGAGCACGCCGCTGCGGGTGAACACCTCGTCGTTCACGATCCACTACAACAACCCGAACGCCGCGGTGGGCGGCTCGATCACGAGCACGGTGAAGCTGCTCGATTCCTTCGGCAAGACGCGCGTGCTGTCGAGCCCGAAGCTCATGGTGCTCAACAACCAGACCGCGGTGCTCAAGGTCGTCGACAACCAGGTCTACTTCACGGTCAAGGCGGACACCGTCACGAACCAGACCACCTCGACCACAACGTTCACGACCACGCAGAACGTGGTGCCCGTCGGCTTCATCATGAACGTGACGCCGCAGATCAGCGACGGCGACATGGTGACGCTCGACGTGCGCCCCACCGTGACGCGCATCATCGACACGGTGAAGGATCCCAACCCGTCGCTCGCCGCGGCGAACGTGACGAGCCTCATCCCGGTCACCCAGACGCGCGAGATGGAGAGCGTGCTGAAGGTGGCGAGCGGGCAGACCGCGGTGCTGGGCGGGCTCATGCTCGACAGCTTCGAGGGCAAACGCGAGGGCCTGCCGATCGCCTCCCGCATTCCCGTCGTCGGGGATTTCTTCAGCAACCGCAACGACCTCGCCCAGAAGTCCGAGCTCGTGATCTTCATCCGCCCGGTCGTGGTGCGCGAGGCGAGCGTGGAAGGCGACCTCGCCGAATACCGCCGCTACCTCCCGGATGCGGCATTCTTCCGCGACACGCGCCCGCCGGCCCCGCAGTTCGAGGAGCAGCTCGAGCGCCTCGAGCAGGGGAAGCTGCCGCAGGGCGATCCCGTGCCGGTGGTGCCCGATCCCCCGCATCCCGGGGGCCGTTCGTGAGCCTGCTGCTCGACGCCCTGAAGCGCGCGGAGCAGGAGAAGCTCACGCGGCAGGCGGACCGCCCGGCGGCGCCGGAGCCGGCCGTGCGCGCGGCTGCCGCGGCGTCGGTGCTCGAGCTGCAGCCGATCGGCGGCACCCAGGCCGCACAGGCGGCGCAGCGCGCCGATGCGCAGGCCGCCCAGAACGTCTTCAAGGCGAAGGCCGCGGCGCAAGCGCCACGCCATCGCCGCATCCTCCTCTAGGCCGCCGGCGTGATCCTCCTCGTCGTGGCCGCCGCGGGCGCCTACCTCTGGCACACGCTGAGCGCGCTCGCGCCGCGCCGGCCTCCGCTCGCCGCCGTGCGTCCGATCGCGCCTGCGCCGCCCGCCGCGCCGGTCGCCGCCGTCACGCCGTCCCCGGAGGAGGCGAAGGTCGCGGCGAGCACCGTTCCCGCTCCCGATGCGGCAAGCGACGGGGACGCGAAGGCCCCGCCGCCGCGTTCGGCGACCCCCGCGCTCGACGAGCTGCTGCGCCAGCCGCAGCCGGCGCCTCGCGCGCCGGTCGAGCTCGCACGCAGCAACGATCCCCGGCCGCGCGTGGCCCCCGATGTGGAGGCCGGCTACCGTGCCCTCGTCAGCGGGGACCTCGAATCGGCGCACAGGCACTATGCGGCGGCGCTCGCCTCGGAGCCGGCCAACGTCGACGCGCAGCTCGGCCTCGCGACGGTGGAGGCGCGGTCCGGCCGCTTCGCCGAGGCCGCCGCAGCCTACCGGCGCACGCTCGACCTCGATCCGCGCAACCCCACGGCGCTCGCGGGCCTCGCCGCGCTCGCGGACCCCGCGCGTCCCGAGGCGATCGAGAACGCGCTGCGCGCCGACATCGCGCGCCACCCCGAGAGCGCGGCGCTCGAGATCACGCTCGGCAACCTGCTCGCCGGGCAGGGACGCTGGAGCGAGGCGCAGGCGGCCTTCTTCGAGGCGCAGCGCCTGCAGCCCGAGAACCCGGACGTCGCCTACAACCTCGCGGTGAGCCTCGACCACCTGGGCCAGCGCCGCGCCGCCGCCGACTTCTACCGCCGCGCGCTCGAGGCGCGCAGGACCGAGGCGGCCCAGTTCGACGCGGCCGCCGCCTCGCGCCGCCTCGCCGAGCTCTCGCGCTGATTGCCGCGATGGCGACGGTCCAGGCCACTCCGCTCTCGCAGATCCCGCTGGGCCAGACGCTCCTCGGCAAGGGGATCATCAGCCAGGACCAGCTGAACATCGCGCTCACCGAGCAGAAGCGCTTCAAGACGCCGCTCGGCAAGGTGCTGGTCACGCTCGGCTTCGTGACCGAGGCGACGATCCGCGACATCCTCTCCGAGACGCTGGGGCAGGTCTCCATCGACCTGGAGAACACGATCGTCGACCCGGCGGCGCTCGCGCTCGTGCCCAAGGAGATGGCGCGGCGCTACCACGTGCTGCCGGTGAGCTACGACGCGCAGAAGAAGCTGCTGCTGGTGGCGGTGTCCGATCCGTCCAACGTGGTGGCGCTCGACCAGATCCGCGCGCTCTCGCGCGAGGACCTGCGCATCGAGCAGGTGCTCGCGCGCGAGTCCGACATCACGATCGGGATCGAGCACCACTACGGCTTCGAGCTCTCGATCGACGGCATCCTCAACGAGATCGAGACCGGCGAGATCGACTACCAGTCGCTCGCCGCCGACTTCGACGAGTACAGCCAGCCGGTGGTGCGCCTGGTGGACGCCCTCCTCAACGACGCGGTGAAGCGCAGCGCCTCCGACATCCACTTCGAGCCCGAGCAGGGATTCCTGCGCATCCGCTACCGCATCGACGGGGTGCTGCGCCAGATCCGCAGCCTGCACAAGAACTACTGGGCCGCGATGGTGGTGCGCCTCAAGGTGATGAGCGGCATGAACATCGCGGAGACGCGCGCGCCGCAGGACGGGCGCATCTCGCTCATGCTCTCCGGCCACCAGGTGGACTTCCGCGTCTCCTCGCAGCCCACCACGCACGGCGAGAACATCGTGCTGCGCATCCTCGACCGCGACAAGGGCATCGTGCCCCTCGAGGACCTGGGCCTGCACGCGGAGGACCTGAAGACCCTCAAGCTCATGCTCGCGCGCCCCGAGGGGATCATCCTCGTGACCGGCCCCACCGGCAGCGGCAAGACGACGACCCTCTATTCGGCGCTCGGCCTTCGGGACCCGGGGGCCGAAAAGGTCATCACGGTCGAGGATCCGGTGGAATACCACCTCCCCGGT
>DATIVM010000462.1:0-5593 GCA_035465975.1 Usitatibacter sp. | reverse complement strand
GCCGGCGCGCTTCAGCGACAGGGTGACCGCCGCGTAGCCCGGCCGCTTGTGGCCGTGGACGTTGCGTCCCACCCAGCGCGCGAAGGCGCGGTCCGACGCGGCCGTGAACGCGAAGGCGCGATCCTCGTCGGATGGCGGCTCGTAGGCCGGCGGGGCGAAATGCGCCGCGACCCGTTCGAGCTCCGCGTCGGTGATCACCTGCGCCGAGTCCTGCAGGGTCGCCCAGTCCTCCTCCACGCGCGATCGGAACTCCTCGACGCCGAGCGATTTCACGAGGATCTTGATGCGCGCCTTCCAGATGTTGTCGCGGCGCCCGTAGCGGTTGTAGACGCGCAGGATCGACTCGCAATAGGTGAGCGCGTGGCGCCACGGCAGGAAATCGCGGATCACCTGGGCGAGCACCGGCGTGCGCCCCATGCCGCCGCCCACGTGCACGCGGAACCCGAGCTCGCCGGCCGGATCGCGCACGAGCTCGAGCCCGATGTCGTGGAACCTGAGGGCCGTGCGGTCCTCCCGCGCGGCGTTGAGCGCGATCTTGAACTTGCGCGGCAGGTAGGCGAACTCGGGATGGAAGCTCGACCACTGGCGGATGATCTCGGCGTACGGGCGGGGGTCGGCGATCTCGTCGGGCGCGATGCCGGCGAGAGGGTCCGTCGTGATGTTGCGCACGTCGTTGCCGCTCGTCTGGATCGAGTGCATCTCGACGCTCGCGAGCTCGGCGAGGATGTCGGGGACATCCTCGATCCGCGGCCAGTTGAGCTGGAGATTGTGGCGCGTGGTGAAGTGGCCGTAGCCGCGGTCGTAGCGGCGCGTGATCTGCGCGAGCTTGCGCAGCTGGCGCGAGGCGAGCACGCCGTAGGGCACCGCGATGCGGTACATGGGGGCGTGGCGCTGGATGTAGAGCCCGTTCTGCAGGCGAAGCGGGCGGAACTCGTCCTCGCCGAGCTCCCCGGCGAGGTAGCGGCGGGTCTGGTCGCGGAATTGCGCGACGCGCTCGGCGAGGATCCTCTTGTCGTTGTCGTCGTAGCGGTACATGGCGGATGGCGCTCCTTTCCGACATCGTACGAACGCGCTACATTCCTGAAAAATACTTATTTGTGATATTTATAGAACCCTAAGGCATAACGAGGGCCGGCATGAACCTGCAGCAGCTGCGCTACGTGAGCGAGGTCGCGCGCCGCAACCTGAACGTCTCGGAGGCCGCCGAGGCCCTGCACACCTCCCAGCCGGGCGTCTCCAAGCAGATCCGCGCGCTCGAGGAGGAGCTCGGGGTCGCGATCTTCGTGCGGCAGGGCCGGCGCTTCACCGCCCTCACCGACGCGGGACGGGAGGTGGTGGCGGCCGTGGACCGCATCCTCGCCGAGCTCGCGAACCTCAAGGCGATCGGCGAGGAGTTCGCGCACCACGCCAAGGGATCGCTCGCCCTCGCGGCCACGCACACGCAGGCGCGCTACGCGCTGCCCGAAGCGGTGAGCGCGTTCAAGAAGCGCTTCCCCGACGTGAAGCTCAAGATCCTGCAGGGCAATCCGCACCAGCTCGCGCGCATGGTGATCGCCGGCGAGGCGGACGTGGCGATCGCGACCGAGGCCCTCGACCAGTACGCCGAGCTCGTGACGGTGCCCTGCTACCAGTGGCACCACTGCGTGGTCGTGCCTTCGCGCCATCCCCTCACGCGCGTGAAGCCGATCACCCTGGAGGCGATCGCCGGGTATCCGCTGGTGACCTACGATCCCACGTTCGCGGGCCGCACCGCGCTCGACCGCGCCTTCGCCGCGCGCGGGCTGCATCCGGAGATCGTGCTCACGGCGCTCGATTCCGACGTGATCAAGTCCTATGTCGCCCTCGGGCTCGGCGTGGGGATCATCTCGTCGCGCGCGTTCCGCCCGGGCAAGGACGAGGGGCTGGTCGCGCTCGACTGCGGCCACCTCTTCCCGGCGCAGACCACGCGGCTCGCGCTGCGCCGCGGCGCGTACCTGCGCGACTACACGGTGGAATTCGTGCGCCTCCTCGCGCCGCACCTGCGCCGTGAGGACCTGGAGCGGCTCGCGAGCGGGGCGGCGGAGGACTTCTCGATCTAGGACGAAAATGGGGTCAGATTACTTTTCCGGTCTGCTTCCCCAAAAAAGTAATCTGACCCCATTTTCGACCCCATTTTCGATTCAGCAGCGCGCCCACTGCGCGCTGTAGCGCTCGAGGGGCAGCACCACGCTCGTCCCCTCGATCGCGTCGCGCGCGCGCTTGCCCATCTCGAGCTCGAGGCGGAACGCGTATTTCGCGAAGAACTCGTCGAACTTCTCGCCGCCGAACGTGCCGACCGCGTACACCTCGTCCGCGGCGCGGTCGTGCTCGAGGAGGATGGTCGCGAGCGGCTGCGGCGCCGGGCCCGAGACGACGCGCGCGCCGGCCGCCGGATCGTAGACGCTGCGATCGGAGCAGCAGGTGATGAGCCGGCCGTTGCGGGCGACGGGGCTCGGGGCGTCCCGATAGCCGATGAAGGTCACCTGGCGTGTGGGATACGCCATCTTGTGCGCGCAGATCGCCGAATAGGCCACGACGGACCGACCCTCGCCGATGCCGCCTTCCCAGCGGTAGGTGGCCCCCGCCTCGGTGCGCAGCTCCACGCCGCCGGGGGCGGGTCGGTCGAGGCGCAGCAGGAAGCAGGGCGTGGCGGCGTACGGGTAGTCGAAGACGTAGTTCGCGCCGGGGCGCAGCTCCGCGGTGCGGATCGGCCGGCCCTTGTCGTCGACGAGCTTGGCGCGCGCGTAGCTGCGGGTCGCGAGCGGGGCGCCTTGCCCGGGGAGGGGGAGCGCGGCGCCGGCGGCGGAGGCGGCGCAGATCTGGACGAAGTCGCGGCGCTTCATGTCACCAAGGGATCGGCGGCGGCGCGGCGAGTTCCCGCTGCGGCGCGCGTCATTGCGTCTTCTCGCGGTCGCCGCGCGGCACGATGAGGCAGCTGCTGGTGCCGTGCGCGAGGAGCTTGCCCGCGCCGTCCACGAGCTTCGCCTCGCAGAGCGACACGCGCCGCCCGCCGTGCACGACGCGCCCCTCGGCGCGCACCTCGGTGCCGGGGGCGATGGGCCGCAGGAAATTGAGCTTGAGGTCGAGCGTCGTGAAGTCGTGCCGCTCGTCGAGGAGCGAGAGCGCCGCGAGCGCCATCGCCGTGTCGAGGATCGCCGCCGACCAGCCGCCGTGGATGGTGCCGATCAGGTTGAGCGCGTTGGCTCCGGGCTTCCCGGCGAGGACGATGCGGCCCGACTCGGCTTCCACCGCGCGGAAGCCGAGCGTCTCGCCGATCGGGACGTTGCGCACCTCGCCCGCGACGATGCGCCGCAGGAACTCGAGGCCGCTCACCTCGCGGTCGAGGGCGGCGGTGCTCACACGAGGCCCTCGAGGAGCTGCACCTCCACGACGGTGCCGGCCTCCACGTTGCCGGTCGCATCGCCGAGGATGATGAAGCAGTTCGCCTCGCTCATCGACTTGAGGATGCCCGAGCCCTGCTCGCCGGTCGGGCGCACGCAGAGCGTCCCGTCGCTTTCCCGCGAGAGGATGCCGCGCTGGAACTCGGTGCGGCCCGGGGCCTTCTTCAGGCGCGCCGTGCAGCGCGCGGCGAACGTGGGCACGGGCGCGACCGGATCCACGCCCATCAGCGAGAGCAGGGCATCGCGCACGAACTGGTAGAACGTGACCATCACCGAGACGGGATTGCCCGGCAGGCCGAAGAAATGCGCGCCGCCGATGCGCCCGTAGGCGAGGGGGCGCCCCGGCTTCATCGCGATCTTCCAGAACACCACCTCGCCGAGCTTGCCGAGCAGGTCCTTCACGAAGTCGGCCTCGCCCACCGAGACGCCGCCGCTCGTGATCACCACGTCGGCCGCGGCGGCCGCCTCGCGGAACGCGCGCTCGAGGAGCTTCGGGTCGTCGCGCACCACGCCCAGGTCGAGCACCTCGCAGCCGAGGCGCGTGAGCATGCCGTACAGCGTGTAGCGGTTGGAATCGTAGATCTCGCCCTCGCCGAGCGCGGAGCCGATCGACTTGAGCTCGTCGCCGGTGGAGAAGAACGCGACGCGCAGCGGCCGGTAGACCGCCACCTCGCCGATGCCGAGCGAGGCGACCAGGCCCAGGTCGGCCGGGCGCACCAGGCGGCCGCGCGGAAGCGCGACCGACCCCGCGCGCAGGTCCTCGCCCGCCTCGCGCACGTTCTGGCCGGTCTTCGGGCCCGGCGCGATGGCGATGGACTTGCCGCTCGCCCGCGCGCGCTCCTGCATCACCACCGTGTCGGCGCCTTCGGGCACGACGCCGCCGGTCATGATGCGCACGCACTGGCCGGGGCCGATCCTGCCGCGGAACGGGCGGCCCGCGAACGAGCTGCCGATCTCCTCGAGCGTCGTCTCGCCGTCGGCCTTCAGGTCCGCGCCGCGCAGGGCCCAGCCGTCCATGGCCGAGTTCCGGTGCGCCGGCACGTTCACCGGAGACATCACGTCGGCGGCGAGCACGCGCCCCAGGGCGGTGCGCACCGGAACGCGCGCCACCGCCTCCACGGGCTGCAGGAAGCGGTGGATGAACTCGCGCGCCTTGTCGACCGGCATCGAGTTCGGGTCGTAGTCGTCGGCGCAGGAAGCCTGGGTGATGGTGAGCGTGGACATGGCTTTTCAGGCGGTGTGCAGGGCGATCTCGCCCGGTCGCTCGATTCTACCGTCGCGCTTCACGGAGAGGATCGACTCGGCCCCGCGCGAGCGGCGCGGCGACGCCGGCACGGCTCACTTCCCGCCCGGCTCGAGGTGCGCGAGCTCCTCGCGGGTGTTGATGTTGAGGAACGCATCGGCCTCGTCGTCGAACGGCACCTCGACCACCGAGAGCGCGGCGTACCAGCGGTCGATCTTGCGCTGCCCGCTCGCGAGGAACTCGCGCAGCGACCCGTGGACCGAGCGGCGCATGAGGCAGAAAACGGGGTGCGCCTGCGCGCCCGTCTTCGCCACGGCGAGATCGGCGCGCGCCGCGTCCAGCGCCGCGCGCAGGCGCGCCACGAGGTCCGCGGGCAGGAAGGGCGAATCGCACGGGACCGTCGCGACCAGCGTGCCGGAGGCGTGCGCGAGGCCGCGCTCGAAGCCGGCGAGCGGCCCCGCGAATCCGGCGATCTCGTCGGAGATCACGCGATGGCCGAATCGCTCGTACTCGGCGACGTTGCGGTTCGCGTTGATGAGCACCTCGTCCACCTGCGGGGCGAAGCGCTCCAGCGCGTGGGCCACCATGGGCTTGCCGCGGAAGCTCTGCAGCCCCTTGTCGATGCCGCCCATGCGGCTGCCCTGGCCGCCGGCGAGCACGAGGCCGGTCACCTCAATCTTCGGCATATGCGCGGTACGGCGCCCAGGACGGGCGCTCCTCGGGGAAGGCGTTGCCTTCCGGCTCGCGGTCCACGGGGGTGCGGAAGATCGCGAGCGGGAAGTGGATCTCGTCGGCCCAGCGCTCGCGCTCCGATTCGAAGGTCATGCGCGTGCCGCAGCGCCCGCAGTAGCGCCGGTGCGTGCCGGGCGAAGAGACGTAGTCGCGCAGCAGCTCCTCGCCGCGGGTGTACGAGACCTGCGCGCGCTTGAAG
>DATIVM010000461.1:0-4371 GCA_035465975.1 Usitatibacter sp. | reverse complement strand
GGTGGCGCATTCTGCCATCCCCGCCCTGGAGCGCGGCATGGTCCATTGGAACCATGCCGCGGATCGGCGGCGCGCTCCGGCCTCGTCGGGCACCGGCTTCTGGCGCGCGCGGGCGCCGGCTCTCCCCGGCGGCTCGTCCATCCGGAGCTGCGTGACCCGCACCGAGGCCTGGGTGAAGAAGAGCAGGATTTCCTGCAGGAGGGCGAGATCGCGGGAGCCGCCGTCGAATGCGGCGTGCGCGCGTCCGAGGCCGAAGGTGTAATCGGCGACCGCCTTCGCGGAGGTGAAGGTGCCGGGCGCCACTCCGGCCGGCAACTGGCGCAGCTCCTCGGGGCTCCATTCACCGAGGTATCGTTCCACCACCTTGAGCACCTCCACTTCGGAAGCGCATGCCTTGAGCTCCGTGCGCCAGCGATGGCGAGTCATGCGAAAGGCCTTTCACGACGGATCGGGTTCTCGCGGCACGATTCGGGTGGCAGGACGTGGGCGATTCCCTCGTTGTAGGAATCCGCGCGCTCGCACGCTTCAGCATGATCCCGCGCGCGGTTGGAGCTACGTCTGACAGCCGATTCCGATAAGATTCCCGCGCCGTCGCCCTCCGTTCGGAGGGTTTCCCCGCCCTCGCTCGCATGAAGATCTCGATCCTCGACGACTACTTCGACACGATCCGCACCCTCCCCTGCTTCCGCATGCTCGCGGGCCACGAGGTGGAGGCCTGGAACGACCACGTCCAGGACGACGACGTGCTCGCGCAACGCCTCGCGCAGACCGACGTGCTGGTCCTCATCCGCGAGCGCACGCAGGTGCGCGGGCCGCTCCTCGAGCGGCTGCCGCGCCTGAAGCTCATCAGCCAGAGGAGCGTCTATCCGCACATCGACACCGAGGCCTGCACCCGCCTCGGCATCGTGGTCTCGTCGAGCCAGCATCCGGGCACGCCCTGCTACGCGGCCGCCGAGCTCACGTGGGCGCTGGTGCTCGCCGCCCTGCGCCAGATCCCGCAGCAGGTGGCCTCGCTCAAGGCGGGCCATTGGCAGATGGGGGTCGGCACCACGCTACGCGGGAAGAAGCTGGGCCTCTTCGGCTGGGGCCGCATCGCCCATGCGGTCGCGGAATACGGGCGAGCGTTCGGGATGCCGGTGTGGGTCTGGGCGAGCGAGGGCTCGCGGGCGCGGGCGCGCGAGGAAGGCGTCGAGGTCGCGCCGGACAAGGAGGCGTTCTTCGCCGCCTCCGACGTGCTCTCGCTGCACATGCGGCTCTACCCGGCCACGCGCGGCATCGTGACCGCGGCCGACCTCGCGCGCATGAAACCCTCGGCGCTCTTCGTGAACACCAGCCGCGCGCCGCTCGTCGAGCCGGGCGCGCTCGTCGCCGCCCTGCGCGCCGGCCGGCCGGGCATGGCGGCCGTGGACGTCTTCGAGCACGAGCCGCTCCTCGACACGGGCCATGCCCTGCTCGGGATGCCGAACGTGATCGCGACCCCGCACATCGGCTACTCGACCCGCGAGGAGTACGAGCTGCAGTTCGCGGAGATCTTCGACCAGGTCCTGAAGTGGCTCGCGGGCACGCCGATCAACGTGGTGAATCCCGCGGTGCTGGCCTCGCCCGCGCTGCGGCGGGCGGCCTGAGCGGCGCTACTTCCGCTTCTTCCGGCTCGAGGACTTCTTCTTCCGGCTGGGCGACTTCTTGCGGCTCGAGGACGGCTTGCGGCTGGAGGACTTCTTCCTCCGGCTCGCCGACTTCTTCTTGCCCGACTTGCGCGACGGCACCTTGCCGCCTTCCCTCCGCGCCTCGGAAAGCCCGATCGCGATGGCCTGCTTGCGGCTCTTCACCTTCTTGCCGGACCGCCCGCTCTTGAGCTTGCCGTGCTTGTACTCGTCCATCACCTTCTTCACCTTCTTCCGCGTCTTCTTCCCGTACCTGGCCATGGCGGCACCTCCGGTCGCTTGAACACGCCGCTATGACCGCGCCTTCGTCGCAGGAATTCCATCCGGAGGATTGCGCGCGCCGGTGGGGCCCAGCCGGCCGCGGAACTCGATGCGCAGCAGCGCGAGGCTCGTCACGGCCTCGAGCAGCGTGCTCGCCACCGAGAGCCGCCAGACGTCGTCGAGGTCGAAGCCCGCGCGATGCGAGAGCCAGAGCGCCGGGGCGACGAAGGTGACGATGCGCACCCCCTTGCTCGCGAGCGAGGGCCAGGTGTTGCCGAGCGCCTGGAAGAGGCCGGAACAGGTGAAGGCGAGCCCGGCGGCGACGAAATTCCACGAGATGATGCGGAGGTAACCGGTCCCGACCGCGATCACCGCGGGGTCGGAGGTGAAGGCGCGCACCATCGCCTCCGCCTTCCACTGGCACGCGAGCGTCACCACGAACATGAGCGCCGCGACCGCGCTCGCCGCCGCGCGGAAGGTCTCGCGCACGCGCCCGAAGCGGCGCGCACCGTAGTTCTGCCCCGCGAGCGCCGGCGCCGCGAAGGCGACCGCCATGGCGGGAAGGAAGACCGCCTGCATGAGGCGCGAGCCGATGCCGAACCCCGCCTGGGCCGCGGCGCCGAAGTCGCGGATGATCCAGTAGCAGACGCCGACGAAGATCGCGATGAGGGCGAACTCGCCGCCCGCCGGCACGCCGATGTTCATCATGCGCAGCCACGTCCGCGCGCGCGGGCGCCATTGCGCGGGATGCAATCGCACGTACTTCTCGAGCTTCCCGAAGTAGGCGACGAGGAGCGCCGTGGCGGCCGCCGTCGCGAGCGTGCTGGCGAGCGCCGCGCCGCGCACGCCGAGCGGGTGCCCCGTCCCCCAGCCCGCGACGAGCACCGGCGCGAGGGCGGCGTTGAGCAGCACGCCCGCCGCCTGGACCACCATCCCGGGCTGCACGATGCCCGTCCCGCGCAGCGCCGAGCCGAGGCTCGCGAGCGCGAACTGCAGCGCGAGGCCGGGGATGAACCAGCGCAGGTAGGTCACGCCCGCCTCGCGCGTCGCCGGGTCCGCGCCGAGGAGATCCATGTACGGGCGCGCGACGAGGTTGCCGCCGACCAGGGTCGCGAGCGCGAGCGCGAGCGCCATCGACACCGACTGGTTGAACACGTGGTTCGCCTCCGCGCGGTCCTTGCGGCCCGCGGCATGGGAGACCAGCGTGACGGTCGCGACCGACAGCGCCTGCGTGAGCGCGAAGATCACGAAGAGCACGTTGCCCGCCGCGCTCACGCCGGCGAGCGGCGCATCGCCCAGCCCGGCGACGAAGTACAGGTCGACCAGGTAGTAGAGCGTCTGCAGCAGCATGCCGATCGCGATCGGCACGGAGAGCGCGACCAGGTGGCGGAAGACCGGCCCCTGCGTGAGGTCCTTCATGCGCGAAGCCGGGTCAGCGCTTCGCGGTCCCGGAGGGATCGGGCAGCGGGACCATCACCGCCTGGCCCGGCTGCGCGCACCCGGAATCGCAGCAGCGCCCCGGCTGGCGGTTGCGCGTGATCGGGCGCGAGGGATCGTGCGCCACGCCGCGCTCCAGCAGCCGCTCGACGAGCTCCACCTTGTTCGCGAGCGGATAGTTGCGCCAGATCTCCTGCTTCAGCGCGGCGGGCGAGCCGCCGCCGTGCAGGCTGATCACGGAGTACCAGCCGCCCTGGTGCGACACGGTGAGGTCCTCGATGAGGCGGGCGACCTCGATCCGCTTGTCGCCCGGCACCGCGGGATTGGCGCGCAGCACCTCCGCGAGCGTCGCGGCGGTGGCCGGGTTGTGGTCCTCGTCCGGGCCGGGGAGCGCGACCACCAAGCCGCCGGAAACCTCGTGGGCGAGCCGGTGCATCTCGTAGATCTGGGTCGCGAGGAGGAGCTTGCCGATGTTCGCGAACACCGGATCGGGCATGAAGTTGCCGGCGTGCTCGTCGCGCGTTCCGTAGACGCTCGCCGCCACGCCGCAGGCGAAGAACCCTTCCACGATCTTGATGAGCTCCACCATCGGCTCGCGCAGGCTCGAGGTCGCGCCCGGGTCGAGGCCGTTCGCCTCGCACATCAGGGCGCCCGCGCCGATGAGCAGGTCGCCGAACCCGGCGCGGGCGCCGATGCAGCTCTGGCGATGGTGGGTCGCGTAGCTGTAGGTGAGGACCGACGAATGCCGCCACTCGCCCGCGTAGAACACGCGCTCCCACGGCACGGACACCTGGTCGAACACCACCACCGCGGTCGATTGCCCGTAGCGGCGCGAGAAGAGCGCGTCGCCGTGCTCGAGCTTCTCGCCCGGGCGTCCCGCGGGGCGCGAGACGATCGTCACGCCCTCGGCGTCGACGGGCACCGCGCAGCACACGGCGAAGTCCGCGTCCTCGGCCTCCATGTTGCGGCACGGCATCACGAGGAGCTCGTGCACGTAGGGGGCCGCGGT
>DATIVM010000460.1:0-8192 GCA_035465975.1 Usitatibacter sp. | reverse complement strand
CTGGGCCATCCTCGAGCCGGGCCGCAACCGCGAGCTGGCCGAGCTGGCGGTGTCCGACACCGGCGTCGGCAACGTCGCCGACAAGATGCGCAAGAACCACCGCAAGACGCTCGGCCTGCTGCGCGACCTGCACGGCGCGCGCTCGGTCGGCGTGATCGGCGAGGATCCGGCGCGTGGTCTCGTCGAGATCGCGCGGCCCGTCGGCGTGGTGTGCGCCATCACGCCGTCGACCAACCCGGCGGCGACGCCCGCGAACAAGATCATCAACAGCCTCAAGGCGAGGAACGCCGTGATCGTGGCGCCCTCGCCCAAGGGCGCGAGCACCTGCGCGATGCTCATCGAGTTCATCCACGCCGAGCTCGACCGGATCGGCGCGCCGCGCGACCTCGTGCAGATGCTTCCGGCGCCGGTGACGAAGGACGCGACGGCGGAGCTCATGCGCCAGTGCGACCTCGTCGTCGCCACCGGATCGCAGGCCAACGTGCGCGCGGCCTACGCGAGCGGCACGCCCGCCTTCGGCGTGGGCGCCGGGAACGTCGCCTCCATCGTGGACGAGACCGCGGACCTCGAGGATGCGGCGGCGAAGATCGTGCAGTCGAAGACCTTCGACAACGCCACCAGCTGCTCCTCGGAGAACAGCGTGGTGCTGGTGGAGGCGATCGCCGATCGCATGCTGGCCGCGCTGGCGAAGCACGGCTGCGTGCCGGTCGAGGGCGAGGACCGCCGCCGGCTCGAGGCGTGCATGTGGCCCGAGGGCAAGCTCTCCCCGGCGGTGATCGGGCAGTCGGTGCCGGCGATCGCGCAACGCGCCGGGCTCGCGAGCCCGCAGGCGAAGGCGGCGCGCGTGCTGCTGGTCGAGGAGAAGGGCGTGGGGCCGGCCCACCGGTTCTCCGGCGAGAAGCTCTCGCCCGTGCTCACGGTCTACCGCGCGCGCGATTTCGCCGAGGCGAAGGAGATCGTGCGGCGCATCTACGGCTACCAGGGCGCCGGCCACTCGGTCTCGCTGCATACGAAGATCGACGGGCGGGCGCTCGACCTCGGCCTCACGCTCCCCGTCGCGCGCGTGATCGTGAACCAGGTGCACGTGGTCGGCAACGGCGGCGCGTTCAACAACGGGTTGCCGGTCTCGCTCTCGATGGGCTGCGGCACGTGGGGACGCAACAATTTCTCCGACAATCTCAACGTGCGGCAGTACATGAACACCACGCGCGTCTCGCGCCCGATCCCGGAGCGGGTGCCCACGATCGACGAGCTTCTCGGCGCCTACTTCGCGCGCTGGGGGAAGTGATGCCGGGCGAGCTCCCTGAAACGGTGGGGCGGCTCATCGCCGCGCAGGCGCGCGAGCGCCCGGACGCCGTCTATTTCCTCGCGACCGGGACCGGCCGCACGCTCACGTTCGGCGAGCTCGGCGAATCGTGCCGCCGCGTGGCCGCGCTCGTCGGCCGTCTGGCGGGCGCCCCCGGCGCGCACGTCTCGATCGTGATGCCGAACGGGCTCGCGACGCTGCGCATCCACCTCGGCGCCATGGCGGGCGGCTACTGCGTGAACCCGGTGAACCTGCTCTCGCAGCCCGAGCAGATGCGCTACGTGATCGACCACTGCGACTCGAACGTGGTGTTCGTCTCGCCCGACCGCGCGCCGAAGCTGCGCGAGATCCTGCGCGGCATCGCCCGCGAGATCCGCGTGGTGGAAGTGGATCCGGATGCCGACGAGCTGCCCGGGGAAGACGCGCGCGATGCGTCCTTCGTGCTCCCGGAAGTCGCGCCCGACGCGCTCGCGCTCCTCATGTACACCTCGGGCACCACAGGGAAGCCCAAGGGCGTGATGCTCACGCAATCGAACCTCGCGGCCAATGCGCGCAACATCAGCGCCGAGCACCGCCTCGGCCCCTCCGACCGCGTGACCGCGGTGCTGCCGCTCTACCACATCAACGCGTTCGCGGTGACGATGATCGCGCCGATCGCGCACGGCGGCTCGCTCGCGATGCCGCCGAAGTTCTCCGCGGGCCGCTTCTGGGAGCTCGCGACGCGCGACGGCTGCACCTGGCTCAACCTGGTGCCGACGATGGTGAGCTACCTTCTCGAGGCGGACGCGCCGCCGCGCGGGTCGATCGCGCACGTGCGCTTCTGCCGCACCGCCTCCGCGCCGCTGCCGCCGGAGCACCTGCTCGCCTTCCAGAGCCGGTTCGGCATCGGCGTGATCGAGACCATGGGCCTCACCGAGACCGTGGCCCCGGCGTTCTCGAATCCATGGGAGCCGGGGAAGCGCAAGGTGGGCTCGGTGGGCAAGCCCTCGGGGTGCGAGGCGCGCATCGTCGACGAGCAGGGCCGCACGCTGCCCGACGGCACGCCCGGCGAGATCGCGATCCGCGGCCCGCAGGTGACGCCGGGCTACTACAAGAATCCCGAGGCGACCGCGGCCGCGTTCTTTCCCGACGGTTGGTTCCGGTCCGGCGACGTGGGCGTGCGCGACGAAGAGGGCTACTTCTTCGTGACCGGTCGCATCAAGGAGCTCATCATCAAGGGCGGCGAGAACATCGCCCCGCGCGAGATCGACGAGGTGCTGCTGCGCCATCCCGCGGTGCTCGACGCCGCGGCGGTGGGCATCCCCGACCGGCACTACGGCCAGGAGATCATGGCGTGCGTGATCCGCCGCCCGGGCACCCCGTGCGCGGAGGAGGACCTGCGCGATTTCTGCGTCGAGCACCTCGGCCCGTTCAAGACGCCGAAGGTGATCCGCTTCGTGGAGGAGCTGCCGCGCGGGCCCTCGGGCAAGGTGCAGCGGCTGAAGCTCCTCGATCAGGCGCCCACCGCCGCGTGATCGCGGGGACGATCTCAGCGGCCTAGCGGCCCCACGTCGGCACGCTTGTACTGGTCCGGCCACGGCAGGTCGACCTTCAGCGTCTTCGCCGCGTGGCGCGCCCAGTACGGGTCGCGCAGCATCGCGCGCGCGAGGCAAACGGCATCGGCCTCGCCCAGCGCGACGATCTGCTCGGCCTGCACGGCATCCGAGATGAGGCCCACCGCGAGGGTGGGGATCTGCGCCTCGCGCCGGATCGCCGCGGCGAACGGCACCTGGTAGCCGGGCACGAGCGGGATCTGCGCGTGGTGGATGTTGCCGCCGCCCGAGCAGTCGATCATGTCGATGCCCACGTCCTTCAGGCGCCGCGCGAGCTCGATCGATTGCGCGAGGTCCCAGCCGCCGTCGGCCCACTCCGTCGCGGAGACGCGGTAGAGCACGGGCTTGTCGGAGGGCCACGTCTCGCGCACGGCGCGCGCCACCTCGAGCGGGAAGCGGATGCGGTTCTCGAGCGGGCCGCCGTACTCGTCCCTGCGCTGGTTCGAGAGCGGCGAGCAGAAGTTGTGCAGCAGGTAGCCGTGCGCGCCGTGCACCTCCACCACGTCGAATCCGGCCGCGAGCGCATGGCGCGCGGCCTGGGCGAACGCGGCGACCGTCGCGCGGATCTCGTCCCTCGTCATCTCGCGCGGCGGCGGGTAGTCGCCGAAGGGGATGGGGCTCGGGCCGAGCGTCTGCCATCCGCCCTGCGCGGGATCGAGCGGCTTGCCGCCGTCCCACGGCTTCGCGCACGAGGCCTTGCGTCCCGCATGCGCGAGCTGCATCGCGGGCACCGCGCCGTGGCGGCGGATGAAATCGGCGATCGGCTTCCACGCCTTCGCGTGCGCCTCGGACCAGATGCCCGCATCCCACGGCGTGATGCGCCCGGCCGGAGAGACGCCGCTCGCCTCGACGCACACCATCGCGGCGCCGCCCACCGCGCGGCTGCCGAGGTGCACCAGGTGCCAGTCGTTGGGCATGCCGTCCTCGCTCGAGTACTGGCACATGGGCGAGACGAAGACGCGGTGACGAAAGGTGACGGAGCGAAGTTTCAGCGGCGAGAACAGGATCGACATGGGGGCGGTTGCGGTTTGCATGGACGCGGCGCAGGCGCGAATCTAGCACGGAAGCGGCCCGCGCCGCCTTCGCGGGGCGCAAACACGGGGCCGATTGACCTGGAGCAGCAGGGCGCAATTCCGGGCGAGTAGCGTGGAGCGGTCGTTGTTCCTTCGCGAGGAGATGCTCCATGTCCTCCTGCGCACTCGATTTGCCCGCCGCGCGGATGCTGTGCGCGCTCGGCCTCGCGGCGCTCGCCGCCTGCGGCGGAGGCGGCGGAGACGGCGTGAGCTTTCCCGTCGGTGGCGGACGCCCGAGCGAGAGCTCCGCCACGCCGGTGGCGACGCATGCTCAGCTCGCCTTCACCCAGCTCGGCTCGAGCTTCAGCTACGACTGCGGTATCGCGACCGACGGGCGCGCGTGGTGCTGGGGCATGGACGAGTACGGGCAGCTCGGATCCACGGCGACGATGTCCACGTGCATCGACGCAACGGCGCGCTGCTCGGCGCAGCCGCTGCTCGTGGAGACGGACCAGCGTTTCGCCTCCGTCGCCCCGACGTACGGCGTGGGCCGCACCTGCGCGCTCACGCCGGCGGGCGAGGCGTGGTGCTGGGGCAACGGGATCGGCGGCGGCCTGGGCGACGGCAGTACCACGAGCCGCGCGACGCCCGCGCCGGTGGCCGGCAACCTGCAGTTCGCGTTCCTCAAGACTTCCCAGGATAGTTCCTTCGCGTGCGCGATGGGCAAGGATGCGACGATCTATTGCTGGGGCGGGGCGGCGCACGGTATGGCGGGAACCGGGCAAGCCGTTGCGTCGTATCTCGTCCCGACGCCCATGGCCTGGGGCCGTCGCTTCGTCGCGTTCGACCTCGGCGAGTTCCACGTGTGCGCGCTGACGCAGGAAGGCGACGCGTATTGCTGGGGCTCCAACTGGTACGGGCAGGTCGGCATCGGCGATCCGGGCGGGCAGGGCGGCTCGCTCGACATCCTGGTGCCGACGGCGGTCGCGGGCGGCCACAAGTTCCGCGCCGTCGCGACCGGCAGCGACACGACGTGCGCGCTCGCGCAGGACGGCGCCACGTGGTGCTGGGGCATCGACACGGGCACCACGCCGGCCAGCCATCCGGAGCCGACGCTCGTGCCCGGCGCCCCCGCGTTCAGCTCGATCCACGCGGGCTTCCGCCACATGTGCGGCCTCACGCAGGCCGGCGAAGCCTGGTGCTGGGGCTACGGGAATCCGTCGGGATCCTCGACGACGCCCGTTCGCGTGGCGACGAGCGTGCCCTTCGCGAGCCTCGCCGACCGGCCGTACTGCGGGCTCGACACGGCCGGCAAGGCGTGGTGCTGGGGCAACAACGACTACCACCAGCTCGGCTATTAGCGGGCCGCGCGCGCTTTACGGGGCGCGCAGCGTCGGACAAACTTCCGCGCGATGGACCCGTTGATCCTTCGCGCCGGCCCGCGCGCGCTCGAGCGCATCCGCACGCACGGCCTCGATCCCGCCGACGTCGAGATCGTTCCCGGGGCGGCCGGCGGCCCGAAGGGGCTCGGCATCGCGGGGCTCGACCGCGCGCTCTTCGGCGAGTGGCTGCCGCGCGCGCCGCGCGTGCGCCACCTCATCGGCGCCTCCATCGGCGCATGGCGCTTCGCCGCCGTCTGCCGCAGCGATCCGATGCCGGCGCTCGCCGATTTCGCGCGGCTCTACATCGCGCAGTGCTATCCGCCGCGGCCGAGCGCGAGCTTCGTGTCGAAGTGCGCGCGGGAGATGCTCGCCGAGCTCTTCACGGGGCGCGAGGCGGAAGTGCTGGCGAGCCCTTCCTACCGATTGCACATCCTCGCCGTGCGCGGGCGCTGGCCGCTCACGCGCGATTCGTCGTGGACCACGCCGCTCGGCTTCGGCATGGCGGCGATGGCGAACGCGCTCGGGCGCCGCCACCTGGCGCGCTTCATCGACCGCACGCTCTTCCACGATCCGCGCGCTCGCCCGCCGTTCGCCGCGGTGGGCGAGGCCACCGCGCCGGACGCCGGGCAGTCGATCCGCTTCGACGCGTTCCACACGCATGTCGTGGCGCTCGATGCCGCGAACCTCGGCGAGGCGCTCATGGCCTCGGCCTCCATCCCGCTCGTGCTGGAGGGCGTGGCGAACATCCCGCAGGCGCCGCCGGGCGTCTACTGGGACGGCGGCATCGTCGACTACCACCTGCACCTGCCCTACCACCGCGCGGCCGGCCTCGTGCTCTATCCGCACTTCATCGATCGCATCGTGCCGGGGTGGCTCGACAAGGGCATGCCGTGGCGGCGCGCGCGCGGCGAGTGGCTGGAGAACGTGGTGCTGGTGGCGCCTTCGCGCGAGTACCTCGCGCAGCTTCCCCTCGGCAAGCTCCCGGACCGCAACGACTTCAGGCGCTTCGCCGGCGACGACGAGGGGCGCATGAGGTACTGGAGGACCGCGGTCGCGGAAAGCGGGCGGCTCGCCGAGGCGTTCCTCGAATTCGCGCGGCGGCCCGATCCGTCGCGCGTGCTGCCGCTCTGAGGCGATAAGGGGACAGACCCCATTTTCCGTCCAGCGGAAAATGGGGTCTGTCCCCTCTAGTAGTTCAGGATCGAAGCGAGCCAGCGCTCCATCAGCGCGAGGTCCATGCCCTTGCGGTGCGCGTAGTCGGCGACCTGGTCCCTCTCCACCTTGCCCACGGCGAAGTAGCGCGACTCGGGGTGCGCGATGTAGAAGCCGCTCACCGAGGCGGGCGGCATCATCGCGTAGGCGTCGGTGAGCTCGATGCCGGCGTTGGCCGTCGCATCGAGGAGCCGGAAGAGCTCCGCCTTCTCCGTGTGGTCCGGGCAGGCGGGATAGCCGGGCGCCGGCCGGATGCCGCGGTACTTCTCGCCGATCAGGTCCTCGTTGGAGAGCTTCTCGTCGCAGGCGTAGCCCCAGTAGTCGGTCCGCACCAGCCAGTGCAGGTGCTCGGCGAAGGCCTCGGCGAGGCGGTCGGCGAGCGCCTTCACGAGGATCGCCGAGTAGTCGTCGTTCGCGGCGAGGAACTCCTTCACCTTCGCCTCCACGCCGAGCCCCGCCGTCACCGCGAACGCGCCGATGTGGTCGGGCACGCCCGATTCGCGCGGCGCGACGAAATCGGCGAGGCACTGGTTGGGGTTGCCCGGCGGCTTCTCGTTCTGCTGGCGCAGGTTGTGCCAGGTCGCGAGCACGCCGTCGCGCTTCTCGTCGGCGTAGATCTCGATGTCGTCGCCGGTCGAGTTGGCGGGCCACAGGCCGAAGACGCCGTTCGCGGTGAGCCAGCGTCCCTTCACGATGCGCTCGAGCATCGCCTGGCCGTCGCGGAACACGTTGCGCGCGGCCTCCCCGACCACCGGATCCTGCAGGATGTCGGGGTACTTCCCGGCGAGGTCCCAGGTCTGGAAGAACGGGCCCCAGTCGAGGAACGGCACCAGCTTCTCGAGCGGATAGTTGGAGAGCCGCGTCACGCCGGGCCTGCGCGGCCGGCTGGCCGGATACCCGGACCAGTCGATGCGCACGCCGTTCGCGCGCGCGGCCTCCAGCCGCACGCTCTTCTGCCCGGTCTTGCGCGAATGCTGCTCGCGGATCTTCTCGTAGTCGGCGCGCACCTGGCGCATGTACTCCTCGCGCGCCTCCTCGCTCGCGAGGCTGGAGGCGACGCTCACCGCCCGCGAGGCGTCCGGGACCCACACGGTCGGGCCCTGGTAGTGCGGCTCGATCTTCACCGCCGTGTGCGTGCGCGAGGTGGTGGCGCCGCCGATGAGCAGCGGCACCGTGAAGCCGAGCCGCTGCATCTCCTTCGCGACGTGGGCCATCTCCTCGAGCGAGGGCGTGATGAGGCCGGAGAGGCCGACGAAATCGGCGTTCTCCTTGCGCGCCGTCGCGAGGATGGTCTCGGACGGGACCATGACGCCCAGGTCCACCACGTCGAAGTTGTTGCACTGGAGGACGACGCCCACGATGTTCTTGCCGATGTCGTGCACGTCGCCCTTCACGGTGGCCATGACGACCTTGCCCTTGGGCTTGGGCGCCGTGCCGAGCCTCCTCTTCTCCTCCTCGATGAAGGGGATGAGGTGCGCCACCGCCTGCTTCATCACGCGCGCCGATTTCACGACCTGCGGCAGGAACATCTTGCCGGAGCCGAACAGGTCGCCCACCACGTTCATCCCGTCCATGAGCGGGCCTTCGATCACCTGCAGCGGCCGCTCGTGCGCGAGGCGCGCTTCCTCCGTGTCCTCGACGATGTAGTCGGTGATGCCCTTCACCAGCGCGTGGACGAGCCGCTCGC
>DATIVM010000459.1:0-3157 GCA_035465975.1 Usitatibacter sp. | reverse complement strand
GTGGTCTGCGAGGCCGAGCTCCTCTGCGCGCTGCGCGAGCTGACGGGGAGTGATGCGGGCGAAAAGCGCTGAAAGCGCCGATTCCCGCCGATCCGACGCCGATGAACGCCGATGAATTGAAGGTGTGTACCACAGCGATCGACGCTCCATCGAGGGCCACGAACGGCTTGCACTGCCTTATCGGCGCCTATCGGCGTTGGATCGGCGTGCATCGGCGCTTGCAAAGCCTTTTGCTTCCATGAGCACGATCCACCCCACGGCCGTCGTCGACCCGAAAGCGAAGCTCGCGGAGGGCGTGACCGTCGGGCCGTACACGGTGATCGACGCCGAGGTCGAGGTGGGCGAGGGGACGAGCATCGGCGCGCACAACGTGATCACGGGCCGCACCAGGATCGGCCGCGACAACCGCATCTTCCATTTCTGCTCCATCGGCGAGGCGAACCAGGACAAGAAGTACAAGGGCGAGCCCACGGGCCTGGAGATCGGCGACGGCAACACGATCCGCGAGTACGCGACGATCAACCGCGGCACGGTCCAGGACGCGGGCGTCACGCGCATCGGCTCCGACAACTGGATCATGGCCTACTGCCACATCGCGCACGACTGCCAGGTGGGCAGCCACACCGTCTTCGCCAACCTCACCACCCTCGGCGGGCACGTGCACGTGGGCGACTACGCGGTCCTCGGCGGCCATTCGGCGTTCCACCAGTTCGTGAAGATCGGCGCGCACGCGATGGTGGGCGGCGGGAGCATCGTGCTGCAGGACGTCGCGCCGTTCGTCACGGTGGGCGGCAGCCCCGTCGCCACGCACGGCATCAACGCCGAGGGGCTCAAGCGCCGCGGCTTCGCGCCCGAGGCGATCGCGGCGCTCAAGCGCGCGTACCGGACGCTCTTCAAGTCCGGGCTCACGCTCGCCGAGGCGCGGGCCGAGCTCGAGAAGCAGGCGCTCGAGGCGAGCGACGTGAAGGTCCTCCTGGAATTCCTCGACCGGTCCACGCGGGGCCTCCTGCGGTGAAGGTCGCGATCGTCGCCGGCGAGGCTTCCGGCGATCTCCTCGGGGCGGCGCTGATCCGCGCCCTGAAGGCGCGCTGGCCCGCGCTCGAGTTCGAGGGCATCGCCGGGCCGAAGATGCAGGCCGAAGGAGCGCGCGCGCTCTTCCCCATGGAGAAGCTCGCGGTGCGCGGATACGTGGAGGTGCTGAAGAGCCTGCCCGAGATCCTCGGCATCCGCCGCGGCATCGAGCGCCACCTGCGCGCGAACCGCCCCTCGCTCTTCATCGGCGTCGACGCCCCCGACTTCAATCTCGGCCTCGAGGCGAAGCTCAAGGCGGCCGGCATCCCGACGGTGCACTACGTGAGCCCGTCGATCTGGGCCTGGCGTCCCGAGCGCATCCACACCATCGGGCGCTCGGTGGACCGCATGCTCGTCATGTTCCCGTTCGAGGAGCCGATCTACCGCGCGGCGGGCATCGCCGTCGACTACGTCGGCCACCCGCTCGCCGACGCGATGCCGCTCGAGCCGGTGCAGGACGATGCGCGCACGCAGCTTCGGCTCGCGGGCGGCGCGGTGCCGGTGGCGCTCCTCCCGGGAAGCCGCGTGAGCGAGCTCGAGCTGCACGCGGACCTGGTCATCCGCACCGCGCAGCGCCTCGCCTCGCTGCGGCGCGGCCTGCGCTTCTTCGTGCCGCTCGCCACGCGCGAGACGCGCGACTACTTCGAGCGCCGGCTCTATGCGCTGGAGGCGTCCGGGCTTCCCATCACCATCCTCTTCGGCCATGCCCGCCTCGCCCTGCAGGCCTCCGAGGTCGCGCTCGTCGCGAGCGGGACGGCGACCCTCGAGGCGGCCCTCGCGCGCTGCCCGATGGTGGTCACCTATCGCGTGAAGCCGCTCACGCACTGGCTCGTGAAGCGCAAGGCGATCCTGCCGTACTTCAGCCTGCCGAACGTGCTCTGCGGCGAGTTCGTGGTGCCCGAGCTGCTGCAGGACGACGCGACGCCGGAGAACCTCGCGCAGGCGCTCCTCAACTGGCTCGACAACCGCGTCGCGCGCGAGCGCCTGCGCCGCCGCTTCGAGGCGCTGCACCGCTCGCTCGCCGCCGGCCACGACGCGCGTGTGGTCGAGGCGCTGATGCCGTATCTTTCCGCGTGTGAAGCCTACGACCCTCCCTCCGGCACCGGGCTCCGCGCGGCTGTGCGGGGTTGACGAGGCGGGCCGCGGCCCGCTCGCGGGGAGCGTCTTCGCCGCGGCGGTGATCCTCGATCCGGCGCGGCCCGTCGACGGCCTCGCCGATTCGAAGCAGCTCACGCCGGCGGCGCGCGAGCGCCTCGCCGCGCTGGTCCGCGCGCAGGCCGCCGCCTGGGCGGTCGCCTTCGCGAGCGTGGAGGAGATCGACCGCATGAACATCCTGCGCGCGAGCCTCCTCGCCATGGGCCGCGCGGTGGCCGCGCTGGGCGTGGAGCCGCGGGAGGTTTGGGTCGACGGCCTGCACGCGCCGCCCGTCTTCTGCCCGTGCCGCACGATCGTCGACGGCGACCGGCTCGTGCCGGCGATCTCCGCCGCGTCGATCCTCGCCAAGACCGCGCGCGACGCCGAGATGCGCAGCCTCGACCGGCGCTATCCCGGCTACGGCTTCGCGGACCACAAGGGCTATTCGACGCCCACGCATCTCGCGGCGCTGCGCAGCCTCGGTCCCTGCGAGATCCACCGCCGCAGCTTCGAGCCGGTGCGCATGCTCATGCAGGGCGAGCTGCCGTTCTGAGATGAAGGCCATCGCCTCGCGGGAGAACCCGGCGTTCAAGGCGATGGCGCGGCTCGTCGCGAGCGGCTCCGAGCGCCGGCGCCGCGGCGCCTCGGTCCTCGACGGCGCGCACCTCCTCGCCGCGTTCCTCGACTCGGGCCGCAAGCCCGAGGAGGTGATGGTGAGCCGCGCGGGGCTCGAGGACCCGGAGATCGCGCGCCTCGTGGAGCGCAGCCGCCCCGCGCCCGTGACGCTGGTGAGCGACGCGCTCTTCGACGCGCTCTCCACGGTGGAATCACCCACGGGCGTGATCGCCGCGGTGGGGACGCCGGCGGGAAAGCCCGTCCCCGACGACGCGGCGCTCGTGCTGGCGCTCGAGGACATCCAGGACCCGGGCAACGTCGGGACGCTGCTGCGGAG
>DATIVM010000458.1:0-7032 GCA_035465975.1 Usitatibacter sp. | reverse complement strand
CTGCGCGAGGCGCACCGGATCGGCGTCGAGCAGCAGCGGCTCGGCCGGAACGTCCACCGAGAGCCTGTGCTGCGCCGCCTCCACCAGCGGCAGGCTCGTGTCCACGGCGTTGCGCAGCACGCTCGCGAGCTCCACGCGCTCCCTGCGCAGCTCGATCTTGCCGCGGCTGATGCGCGAGATCTCCAGCAGGTCGTCCACCATGCGCACCATGTGGCCCACCTGCCGCTCCATCATGTCGGCGACGCGCGAGACGGCCGGGTCCTGGACGCCCGCCATGCGGAAGATGTGGAGCGAGTTGCGGATCGGCGCGAGCGGATTGCGCAGCTCGTGGGCGAGCGTGGCGAGGAACTCGTCCTTGCGGCGGTCGGCCTCGCGCAGGTCCTCCTCGGCGTGCTTGCGCTCGGTCACGTCCTCGATCACCGCGACGCAGCGGCCGCCCGCGCCCTCGCCCGCGAGCGCGAGCGCGAGCTTGAGCCACACGGCCTCGCCGTCGCGCCGCACGAAGCGGCGCTCGCCGACGAAGGTCTCGGTCCCGCCGTTCGCGATGCGGGTCACGAGGCGCGCCACGTCCTCGCGGTCCTCGTCGTGGGCGATCGCCGCGAGCGGCAGCGACAGCAGGCGCTCGCGCTTCTCGCCGAGGAGCCGGCAGAGCCCCTCGTTCACCAGCGTGAAGCGGCCGTCGGCGGCGAGCTCGGCGATCCCGACCGCGGCGTTGGCGAAGAGTGCGTTCAGGCGCCCCTCGCTCTCGCGCAGCGCCTTCGCGACGTGGTCGAGCTCGGCGAGGTGCTCGCGCGCGTTGTACTGGCGCTGGCGCGCGCGAAGCGCGGTCTGCACCGCCGTCATGAGCGCGGCGACGCGCACCGGACGCTCGAGCACGGTGACGTTTCCCAGCACGCGCACCGCCTGCCGCACGGTCGGCGAATCGGCGCCCGGATGGGAGAGCATCAGGACCGGGAGGTCGGACCAGGGCGGCTGGGACGAGAAGCGCTCGCCGAGGCGGAAGAGCTGGGCTTCGCCGCCGAGCGCCTCCTCGGAGAGCAGCACGGCGCCCGCGCCGCGCGCGAGCTCGCGAAGCAGCTGCGGGAGGTCGGCGCAGATGGTGCAGCGCACGCCCGTTTCGGCGAGGACGGTGCGGGTGAGCGGCGCATCCCGGCCGGTCGGGGTGAGGATCAGCAGCCGCCGCTCGTTGGACGGCCGCTCCGCCTCGTTCAAGGCGCCGCTTCCTTCGCGCCCGTCTCCGCGACGGGCTCGAGGATAGGCACCCCGGTCAGCACGCCGCGGAAATCGCGCAGCGGCTCGCCGACGCGGATGCCGCCCGGCCCGAGGGAGAACTCGCGGATCGTGCGCTCGTGCTCGCCGCCGCGCTTCTTCATCACCGAGATCGCCTGGCGCACCTCGCCGCGATCCTCGTAGTAGCGCATCATCACGACGGCGTCGGCGAGGTAGCTCGCATCGACAGGGGTGCGCATCTGCGTGCCGATGATGCCCTGGTGCGCGCCGATGAGCAGCGTCGCCGCACCGCTGTCGCCCAGGTACATGAGCAGCTCGTGCAGGTGGATCGCGAGGTAGCGCTCGCCCGGCATCGCGTTGAGGTAGCCGTTCAGGCTGTCGATCACCACCGCGGCCGCCCGGTTGTCCTCGACCTCGTGGCGGATCAAGTGCGCGAACTCGCCGGGCGTGAGCTCGGCGGGATCGATCTGGCGGATCGCGACCAACCCCTTGTCGCGCGCGGCCTCGAGGTTCACGCCCAGGCCGCGCATGCGGCTGAGGAGCGTGTTGACGCTCTCGTCGAAGATGAACATCGCGCTCTTCTCGCCGCGCGCCGCAGCGGCCGCCACGAATTGCGCGGCGAGGGTCGACTTGCCGGTTCCCGCCGCGCCGACGATGAGCGTGCTCGTCCCGCGCTCGATGCCCCCGCCGAGGAGATCGTCGAGCGGCCCGATGCCGGTCGAGAGCTTGTGCTCCTCCAGCGCGCGCCGGTGCTCGGAGGCGACCAGGCGCGGGAAGACCTTGAGGCCGCCGGTGCCGATCAGGTAGTCGTGGTAGCCGCCGCGGAAGCGCCGGCCGCGGTGCTTGAGCACGCGCAGCCGCCGCCGGTCCGCGCCGTACTCCGGCGTCATCTGCTCGAGGAGCATCACGCCGTGGGCGATGCTCTGCACCTGCAGGTCGCGCCCGGCGCTGGTGAGGTCGTCGAGCAGCAGCACCGTGCAGCGCCGCCCGCGGAAGAACTGCTTGAGCGCGAGCAGCTGGCGGCGGTAGCGCAGCGGGTCGCCGGCGAGCAGGCGCAGCTCCGAGAGCGAATCGAACACCAGCCGCGCGGGCTTGAGGCGCTCCACGTCCGCGAGGATCGTGCGCGTTGTTTCCGAGAGCTCCACCTCGGCGGGGTGGAACATCGTGTACTGCTCGGCGGGCTGCAGCGATTCCTCGGGCGGCACCAGCTCGCGGATGGTGACGCCCCCGAGCGGCCACCCGTGGGATTTCGCCATCGCGCGAAGCTCCTCCTCGGTCTCGGAGAGCGTCACGTAGAGCACCGGCTCGCCGAGGCGCGCGCCTTCGAGCAGGTACTGCAGGGCGAGCGTGGTCTTGCCCGATCCGGGGACGCCCTCGATCAGGTAGAGCCGGTACGGCGTGAGGCCGCCATAGAGAATGTCGTCGAGTCCCGCGATGCCGGTCGCGGAGGCATCGCTGTGGGCCGCGGGCTTCGCGGCCGCGGGCTTGTTCACGGGATCCATCGTGCGCTGAGGGTCGGGTGAATGGCGTCGGGCACCGCCGACGTCCAAGTCCAGTCCTCCCAGATCGCGAACGCCGGAAATAGTTCCGCCGGATCAACGGGTAGCGCGGAGCTTCCGGTCCGGGGGCGGCAGGAAATTCCTCCCGCGACGGGAAAATTGTCCCCGGATGCCGACACGCGCGCGGTGCCGGCCTGCGCATAGTCATTGACCGACTTGGGATTTCCGCCAGTCCCACATCCGGCACGGAGGTTGCGTCATCCCACGCTCCCCGAACTCCGCAGGAAATCGCTCCATGATCGTCGTCGACCGCATCGCTCCCCGCTCCGCTCCTTCCTACGTCGCTTCGCCCCAGGCCCTTTCCGGAGGCGCGCGCGTCGAGGTCTGCATCCTCGGCGCCGGGCTCGCCGGAATGATCGCGGCCTACTTCTTGTCCCGGGAGGGTCGCGCGGTGATGGTGCTCGAGGAAGGGCCGCTCGGCGCGTTGCAGGGCGGCTTCGAGGCGGCGCACCTCGCGAGCGTGATCGAGCGGCCCTACGCCGTCGTGGAGTCCGAGCAGGGACTGGACGCGGCGCGCCTCGCGGCGCAGAGCGCGGCGGCCGCGATCGACGCGATCGAGGCGATCGTGTTGCGCGAGCACATCGCCTGCGAGTTCGAGCGCCTCGACGGCTACCTCATCGCGCCGTCGGCGGATGCCGCGGCCGGGGTCGAGCGCGAGTTCGAGGCGGCGCGCCGCGCGGGCGTGGCGGGCGTCGAGCTCATCGACGCCGCGTCCATCGACCGCGCCCCCTGGGGATGCTGCGTGCGCTACCCGGCCCAGGCGCACTTCCATCCCACGCGCTTCCTCGCGGGGCTCGCGCGCGCCATCCAGCGCGCGGGCGGCCGCATCCACTGCGGCGTGCGCTGCCGCCGGATCGAATCGGGAGGCCCCGTCGCGGTGGTCACGAGCGAGGGGCATCGCATCGAGGCCGACACGCTGGTGAGCACGCAGCCGCTGCGCACGGGCGGCGTGCTCGGGGCGTCTCCCGCGCCGCGCATGGCGCACATGGTGGGCCTTCGCATCCCGCGCGGCTCGGTGCCGCGCGCGCTCTACTGGGAAGGCTCGGATCCGGCGCGCTGGGTGCGGCTGCGCTCGCAGGGCCCGGGCGCGGGCGAGGTGCTCCTCGTCGGCGCCGAGGATCCACCGGCCGACGACGACCACACCGCGTACCGCTACCTCGCCCTCGAGGAATGGGCGCGCAGCCGGTTCCCGCAGGCGGGCGAGGTGGTCCAGCGCTTCACGGGGCAGATCGTGCAGGCTCCCGACATGTTCGCGCTCTCGACGCGCGGCGAGTGCGATTCGCAGAGCGTCTACCTCGCGACCGGCGGCTGGGGAACGGCGATGACGCGCGGCGCCCTCGCCGGGCTCGTGATCCGCGACTTCGTGGACGGCGCGGAGATGCCCTGGGCGGACCTCTACCTGCCGGAAGCGTGCTACGTGCCCGGGGAGGCGGCGCGGGCGTTATAGAATCGCGGCTTGATTTCGACGCCGCCTTCCTTCACCCCGCTGCTGCATCCGCACGATGCGCCGGACCCGCTCACCTTCGCGTTCCGCGGCAACGAGATCCTGATCCGCGAGCCGGAGCTCGCCCTTCCGGGCGACGCGGTCGTCGGCGCCCTCGGCGTCGACGAGTCGCGCCTGCTTCCGGTGGGACTGTACGGCGGCGCGTACTGCCGGGCCACGTGGCTCGAGGCGGACGCGCAGCCGGTGGGCGGCTTCACGTTCCGCGGACTGCGCACGCTCTTCGGCCGCATGGACGAGGGCCTGCTCGCGGTCGCGGGGCGCGCCTTCCAGATCGCCGACTGGGCGCGCACCCATCGCTACTGCGGCGCGTGCGGGCGGCCGATGCGGCGCACGCCGGGCGAGCGCGCGATGAAGTGCGAGTGCGGCCACGTCGCCTACCCGCGCATCGCCCCCGCGATGATGGTGCTCGTGAAGCGCGGCGACTCGATCCTCCTCGCACGCAATGTCGCGGCACCCCCCGGGCGCTTCAGCGCGCTCGCCGGCTTCCTCGAGCCGGGCGAGTCGGTCGAGGACGCGATCCATCGCGAGGTGCGCGAGGAAGTGGGCATCGAGGTGGAGGACCTGCGCTACTTCGCGAGCCAGTCGTGGCCCTTCCCCGGCTCGCTCATGCTCGCCTTCACCGCGGAGTACGCGGGCGGCGAGCTGGAGCCGGACCGCACCGAGATCGCCGAGGCGCGCTGGTTCGGCCCGGGCGATGCGCTCCCCGAGCTCTCGCCGCGCCAATCGATCTCGCGCGCGCTGATCGACGCGAACCTGCCGAAATAGAAAAAGGGGACAGACCCCTTTTTCCGCGGGGCGGAATGATCGTTCCGCCAAAGGGAAAAAGGGGTCTGTCCCCTTTCAGGGCGCGACCGTCGCGTCGCCGACGCCGCTCGCGGCGAGGGCGCGCGCGACGAAGCCCGACTTCTTCGCCTCCTCGATGAAGGCCGAGAGGTAGCGCGCGGCGTTTTCGCGCGGGCGCGGCACGCCCGCCGCCTGGCCGATCACCATGAAGTTGCCCTCGATCACGCGCAGGCCCGGGTCGCGCTGGGCCGCCGCGACGAGCGGGTTCTTCACGCCTGCGACCGCGTCGAGGTTCCCGGAAAGGAAGAGCGCGATGGCCGCCTTCGAGGTCGGCGCCTTCACGAGCTTCGCGTGCTCCAGGTGGCGCGAGAGGAAGAGGTCGTAGGCGGTCTTGTCGCCCACCGCGACGCGGATCCCTTCCCGGTCCACGTCCGCGATCGAGCGAAGCGGCGAGTCGCGCCGCACCATGTACGTGCCCTCGATCTGCACGTAGGGCGCGGAGAACGCGATCTCGGAGGCGCGCGCCGGATCGTTGGCGAGGAACGCGACGTCCCAGGCGCCCGCCTTCGCCGCATCGGCCATCGTGCCCGCGGTGTCGTAGGTCACGTAGGCGACGGGCACGCCGAGCCGGCGCCCGAGCTCGCGGCCGAGCTCGGGTCCCACGCCGCGCGGATCGCCGCCCGACGGATCCTTCTGCGCGATGACCGGGTTGCCGTAGTTCACGCCGATGCGCAGCGTCCCGCTCGGGGCGAATTCGTGGGCGACGGAGGGGGAGGATGAGGGCATGGCGCGGGATCCCGTTCGCAGGGTGGAGCGCATTCTAGCCGCCTCGCGTCAGGGCCGCGAGACATGGGGGTTGCCGCGGACGTAGAAGCGGAGCAGCCGCCGCGCCCAGTGGCCCGCGTAATCGACGCCGATGCGCGGCCGCTTCACGATGCGGATCGGCGGCTCGACCGCGGGCCGCGAGACGAAGAGATCGTCGCTCAGCAGGTCGTGCCCATGGTAGCGCCCGTCGATGCCCATCGCCTTGCACAGCAGTCCCGGGCCCCGCGTGCGCCCCTCGATGTTCTTCACCGGCTCGAGCGCGCGCAGCAGGACGGCGGAGGCGATGCCCTCGGCCTGCGTCACCACGTTCATGCACCAGTGCATGCCGTAGATGAGGTAGACGTAGGAGTGGCCCGGCGGGCCGAACATCACGCGCGTGCGCGGGGTGAGGCCGCGCGCCGAGTGCGCGGCGCGATCGTGGGGGCCCAGGTACGCCTCCACCTCGACGATGCGGCCCACGCGCTCGACGCCCGCGACCACGTGGACCAGGTGCTTGCCGAGGAGCTCCCGCGCGACGACGATCGTGTCGCGGTCGTAGAACGAGCGCGGGAGCCTGCGCGCCTGCTCGCTCACTCGTGCACGGCGCGGCTGTCGCGAGGCGCCTGGGCGCGCTCCTTCATCCCGTAGTCGCGCGCCACCGAGGCGACGCGCAGGCGGTAATCGGAGAAGACGCCGCCGCGGCCCTTCGCCTGGGCGCGCCGGTGGTTCCCGGTGTTGCGCCACGCCTGCACCGCTGCCTCGTCGCGCCAGAACGAGAGCGAGAGGATCTTGCCCTCGTCGGTGAGGCTCTGGAAGCGCTCGACCGAGATGAAGCCGTCGACTTGCTCGAGCTCGGGCTTGAGGCGCGCGGCGATGTCCAGGTACTCGGGCTTGCGCCCGGGCGCGGGCCACACCTCGAAGATCACGACCACCATGGCTTTTCCCTTTTTCCGCTTGCGCCGTTGCGCACGGTGCCATCGTACCCGATGCGCGGCGGCGCGCATTCGGCACGGGCCGAAGCTTTGGTACCCTTGGGTGGTTCCCCTTCCCGACAACACGCCATGAAAAATTTCCACGCCTTCCCGCTCGCCTTCGCCCTGCTCCTCTGCGCCGCGCTCGCGCACGCCGACGATCGCGGCGATCCGCGCTACC
>DATIVM010000457.1:0-4445 GCA_035465975.1 Usitatibacter sp. | reverse complement strand
GGGGGTCGAGCCGAACTTGATGAAGACCTTCAGGTACTCGGTGCCCCTGTCGAGCGTGATGTCCGGCGTCAGGGGCTTGCCGGTGGCGCCCTTGCGCAGCACGCCGTGACACCCGGCGCAGCGCTCGAAGTAGATCTGGCGCGCCTTGTCGAACTCCGCCTTGCTCATCGGCGGTGCCTTGGGGTTGACGTCCTGGTGCATGGGCGCGCGCTGCAGCGGCGAGGGCCCGCCCATGTACTTCTGCTCCTCGGGCGAGACGATGCCCTTGTGGCCCTCGACATCGCTCGCGGGCGAGGCGGGCTGCGCGGCTTCCTGCTTCGGGGCCTCCTGCTTCGCGGGCTCCTTCTCGGGGTACTTCTCCTCGTGCGCGCCCTGCGCGATGGCGCCGCCCGAGACGAGGGCGAGCGCCGCGGCGAGCGCGACGGTGCGGCGGCGGAACATGCGGGTTCTCCTGTGTGGACGGACTTCGGTCCCCGCCAGTGTCGCCCCGTCCGCGACGCGATGGTTTGATGTTCCTTAAGGTTTCCGCGCGCGGCGCTCGATGGTGAGCTCGACGCCGGCGTCGCTGCGCTGCACCCGCCAGCGCACCCCCTCGCGGCGCAGCAGCGCGTAGAGGAGCAGCGGCTCCATCGATAGCAGGAAGGAGAGCGGGGCGGAGGACTCCTCGGCGATCGCCGCGAGGATCCGCTCGAGCGGCTCGGGAGGAGGCAGCCCGCGCAGGTCGACGGGAGGCTCGGTGGGCGGGATCAAGGGCGGTTCCTCCGTCGGTCGGTGCGTGGGACGGCCCATGCTCCGACGCAATGCCCTTCCTTTCCTTGAAACAGTTCAAGGCGCGGCGAGCGCGCCGGATCGAGCATGCCTGCATCGCGCACCCCGCCCGGAGCCCGTGATGACGCGCACCACCCACGACCGCATCGCCTGGACCTCCGCCGCCGCGCTCGCGCTGGCGCTCGCCGCGGCGTTCGCGGCCGACCGCCGGGACGCCGCCCCGCCCCCCGCGGCGGCGTCCCCGCAGGCGCGGGCTCCCTCGCTCCTCGACACGCTCACGCTGCTGCGCTGGGGCCAGGGCGCGCTCGACTGGAACCTTCCCGACGTGAAAGGAGAACGCCATGCCCGCATCGCAACCCGCCGCGGCTGACGCCGACGACGCCATCCTGGTCGCCAAGGCGCGCGCCGAGGGACTGCCCGAGGACGAGCCGGTCCCGGTGCTGCAGCAGATCCTCGAGAACCCGTTCCTGCTGCTCTTCATCGGCGTCGCCATGCCGACGGTGCTCTACATCGTGTGGGGCGTGATGGAGATCGTGAACATTCCCGTCGCGAAGTAGCGCGGCGCAACCCGGGGAGGAGAACAAGACATGAGCGCCATCGAACCGCCGCGACACCGGCTGTGGTGGAAGCAACCGCTGGACCGCGTGGAAGGGACGTGGATCGCGATCGCCTTCGTGTGGTGCCTGATCATGTTCTTCATGATGCCGTACTGGCACATCTACGGAAAACAGAACCTCGCGAACGAGGCGTACCGCAACACGCCGGAGAACTACCAGAAGAAGACCGACGACATGGTCGCGAAGTACAAGGTGCGCGAGGAGACCGACCTGAAGATCCCGGTCGTGCACCCGCCGGCCGGCTCCGACGTCTTCCTGATCGCGCGCCTGTGGGCCTGGTGGCCGATGCTCGAGCTCGAGGCGGGCAAGACCTACCGCCTGCACCTCATGTCGATGGACTACCTGCACGGCTTCTCGCTGCAGCCCGAGAACATCAACATCCAGGTCCATCCCGGCTACGAGCACGTGGTGACGATCACGCCCACCGCCCCGGGCACGTTCGGGATCGTGTGCAACGAATACTGCGGCATCAACCATCACACGATGGCGAGCCGCCTCTACGTGGTGAAGTGAGGAGAGCCCGATGGCCGTGAACCGCAATTTCCGCACCGACCCCGCCACGGGCCTCGTCTTCCACGAGCCCGCCGAGAGGCTGATGAAGGCGAACGCCGTCGCGGGCGTCGTCTGCCTGCTGCTGGGCGGCGTCCTCGCGCTCCTCGTGACGCTCACCCGCTGGCCCGCCGTGCACCTGCTCCCCGCCGACTGGTTCTACCTCGTGCTCACCGCCCACGGCGTGAACATGCTGGTGTTCTGGATCATCTTCTTCGAGATCGCGGTGCTCTACTTCGCCGGCTCGACGCTCCTCAAGTGCCGCATCGCCACGCCGCGCATCGCGTGGGCGGGGTTCGTGCTGATGGTCGCCGGCGCGATCATCAATAACGTGGCCGTCTTCCGCGGCAGCTCCAGCGTGATGTTCACGTCCTACGTGCCGATGGGCGCGCACTGGTCGTTCTACCTGGGCCTCATCGTGTTCGCGGTGGGCGCCCTCATCGGCTGCTTCGTGTTCCTCGGCACGCTCGCCGTGGGCAAGGCCGAGAAGACCTACAACGGCTCCATCCCGCTCGTCACGTTCGGCGCGCTCACCGCCTGCATCATCGCGATCTTCACCATCGCCTCGGGCGCGATCATCCTCATCCCGACGTTCCTGTGGTCGCTGGGGCTCATCGACCACATCGACTCGCTGATGTACAAGACGGTGTTCTGGGCGTTCGGCCACTCGTCGCAGCAGATCAACGTCTCGGCGCACGTCGCGGTGTGGTACGCGATCGCGGCGATCGTGTTCGGCGCGAAACCGCTCTCCGAGCGCGTCTCGCGCGGCGCGTTCCTGCTCTACATCTTCTTCCTGCAGCTCGCCTCGGCGCACCACCTGCTCGCCGACCCGGGCCTCACGTCGAACTGGAAGATCTTCAACACCAGCTACGCCATGTACCTCGCGGTGCTCGCCTCGATGGTGCACGGGCTCACGGTGCCGGGCGCGATCGAGGTGGCGCAGCGCGAGAAGGGCTACAACCGCGGCCTCTTCGAGTGGCTGCGCAAGGCCCCGTGGGGCAACCCCGTCTTCTCCGGCATGTTCATCTCGCTCATCGGCTTCGGCTTCCTGGGCGGCATCTCGGGCGTGATGATGGGCACCGAGCAGCTGAACCTCATCATCCACAACACGATCTACGTGCCGGGGCACTTCCACGCGACGGTGGTGGTGGGGACGACGCTCGCCTTCATGGCGATCACCTACTTCCTCATCCCGACGCTCTTCCGCCGCGAGGTCATGTTCCCGAGGCTCGCGCAGTGGCAGCCGTACCTGTTCGGCCTGGGCATGAGCGCCTTCGCCCTCTTCATGATGGGCGCCGGGACCCTCGGCGTGCCGCGCCGCCACTGGGACATCACGTTCGCCGGCAACCCGCTCGGCTACGAGTTCCCCGGCACCGCGTTCCTGATGATGGGCCTCACCGCCATCTCGGGGGTGATCGCGGTGGTGGGCGGCGCGAGCTACATCGTCATCGCGGTCGGCTCGATCTTCTTCGGCAAGCGCATCGAGGCGCCCGCCGCGAAGCGCGTCTCCGTGCGCGACGGCATGGCGCCCGTCCCGACGCCCGCGCCGGCCGTGCCCGCGGGGCATGCGGACGTGGGCATCCGCGGCTTCGTCGCCCCGGGGACGTTCGCCTTCGCGATGGTGTTCCTGGTGTCCTTCGTCCTGTACTACTTCGTGAACTGGAAGTACCTGTCCACGGTGTGGCCGCTGAAATGAACCGGGAGGGCGCCATGCGCCTCGTCTTCGACCTCTTCAAGCTTCGCATCGGGTTCGCGATCGCGCTCACGGCGCTGGCGGGCGCCGCGGTCGCGCCCGGTGCGGCCGAGGGCGCGGCGATCGCGACGATGGCGATCGCCGTGCTGGTCGCCTCCGCGGCGGCGGGCGCGTTCAACCAGTACGTGGAGGCGGACCTCGACCGGCGCATGAACCGCACGCGCGGGCGCGCCTTCGCGACCGGGCGCCTCGCGCACCACCGCGGATGGCCGGTGCTCATCGCCGGCATGGTGGGCGCGGCGACCGCCGCCGCGGCCTGGCGCGTGAACCCGGCCTGCGCGCTTTATACCTTCCTCGGCGCGTTCTTCTACGCGGTGGTCTACACCGTTTGGCTCAAGCGCCGCACGTGGATGAACATCGTGGTGGGCGGTCTCGCGGGCAGCTTCGCGGTGCTCGCGGGCGCGGCCGCCGTGTCGCCTTCGGCCGCCCTCGGCGCGCTGCCGCTCGCCTTCGCGTGGATCCTCTTCCTCTGGACGCCGCCGCATTTCTGGAGCCTCGCCATCGCCTGCCGCGAGGACTACGAGCGCGCGGGCGTGCCGATGCTGCCGGTCGTCGCCGGCGACGCGCGCGCGGCGCGCGCCGTGCTCGCGAGCGCCGTCCTCCTCGCCTCCTCGTCGCTCCTCCCGCTCGCATTCGGCATGGGAGCGATCTACGCCGCCGGCGCGTTCGCCGGCGGCCTTTTCTTCGTGCGCGCGGCGCGCCGGCTCGAGCGCTGCGCCCGCGAGGGCGCCCCGCGCGAGGCGATCCGCCGCGCGGCG
>DATIVM010000456.1:0-4078 GCA_035465975.1 Usitatibacter sp. | reverse complement strand
AGGCCGCCTACATCACCGGCACCAACCTCGCGGTGAACGGCGGCCTGCACATGTACGCCTAGCGGCGTGGGGCCTGTCCCCACGTCAGTACATGTGCTGCCCGCCGTTGATCGCGATGTTGGCGCCGGTCACGAACGCCGCCTCGTCCGAGGCGAGGTAAGCGCAAAGCCCCGCGACCTCCTCGGGCTTGCCGAGCCGGCCGATCGGGATCTGCGGCAGGATCTTCGAGTCCAGCACATCCTTCGGGATCGCGAGCACCATCTGCGTCCCGATGTAGCCGGGCGAGATGGTGTTCACGGTGACGCCCTTGCGCGCGACCTCCAGCGCGAGCGCCTTGGTGAAGCCGTGCATCCCCGCCTTCGCCGCCGAATAGTTGGTCTGCCCGAAGGCGCCCTTCTGCCCGTTCACGCTCGAGACGTTGATGACGCGCCCCCAGCCGCGCTCCACCATGCCGTCCACGATGGGCTTGCTCACGTTGAAGACGCTGTCGAGGTTGGTGCGGATCACGGCGTCCCAATCGACCTTGGTCATCTTCTTGAAGGTCATGTCGCGCGTGATGCCCGCGTTGTTGATGAGGATGTCGATCGGCCCCACCTCGCGCGCCACCTGCTCGACCATCCTCACGCAGGAGTCGTAGTCCGCGACGTCGCAGGGATAGGCCGAGAAGTGGTAGTCCCGGTCGGCCATCTCCCGGATCCAGGCGTCGTGCCTCACGTTGCCCGGCGAATAGGTGACCACGACCTTGATCCCCATGCGCGCGAGCTTCATGCAGATGGCCTCGCCGAGGCCGCCCATGCCGCCGGTCACGAGGGCGATGCGTTGCGTCATGTCCTTCTCCTCCTGGTGATGCGTCCGCGGCGAACCGCTTACGCGCGCTCCTTCACGTAGCGGCCCGGAGCGGGCTCGATCGGCTTGTGCTGCGCGTCGCCGAGCCGCCGCCGGGCGGCGACGAGCTTCCCGGCGTGGGGCGCGAGCCAGCGCATCCATTCTGGCCACCAGCTCCCGGGCCGCTCTTGCGCTTTCGCAAACCACTTCTCGGGATCGGCCTCGAGCGTGTCGTTCACCCAGAAGCTGCGCTTGTTCTTCGCCGCCGGGTTGATGGTCCCGGCGATGTGGCCGCTCGCGCCCAGCACGAACTTCGCCTGGGCGCCCAGCGTGCGCGCGCTCCGGTAGCCGCCGCGCCACGGGACGATGTGGTCCTCGCGCGCGGCGAAAACGAAGGTCGGCATCTTCACGCGCTTCAGGCTCACGGGAACGCCGCACATGGTGAGCGCATCGGGCTTCGCGAGCTTGTTGTCCTGGTAGGTGTTGCGCAGGTAATACGCGTACATCGGGCCGGGCAGGTTGGTCGCGTCGGAGTTCCAGAACAGCAGGTCGAAGGCGGGCGGCCGCCGCCCCTTGAGGTAGTTGTTCACCACGTAGGGCCAGATGAGGTCGTTCGCGCGCAGGCTCGAGAAGGCCGCCGCGAGCTCGGCGCCCGGCACGAGGCCGCCCTTCTTCAGCTGCTGCTCGCGCCTCGCGACGAAGTTCTCGTCGATGTACACGCGGATCTCGCCGACGTCGGTGAATTCCAGCAGCGTGGTGAGGAGCGTGAGGCTCTCGACCGGATGCTGGCCCTTCTTCTCGAGCACGGCGAGCGCGGCGGCGAGGAGCGTCCCGCCGACGCAGAAGCCGAGCGCGTTGATGGTCTCCTGCTTCGTGATGCGCCGCACCTCCTCGAGGGGCGCGAGCACCCCGTCGCGCAGGTAGTCGTCCCAGCCGAGGTGCTCCTGGTCCTGCTTCGGGTTGCGCCACGAGACCATGAAGACGGTGTGGCCCTGCTCGACCACGTAGCGCACCAGCGAGTTCTCGGGCTGCAGGTCGAGGATGTAGAACTTGTTGATGCACGGCGGCACCATGAGGAGCGTGCGCGCATGGACTTTCGCGGTGGTCGGCGCGTACTGGATCAACTGCACCAGCGCGTTCTCCCACACCACGGCGCCCTTCGAGACGGCGATGTTGTGCCCCACCTCGAAGGCGCTCTCGTCGGTCATCGAGATGCGGCCCTTCTCGAGGTCGTGGAGCAGGTGCCCCAAGCCCTGCTGCAGCGTCTCGCCGTGGCTCTCCATCGCCGCCTTGATGGCTTCCGGGTTCGTGAAGAGGTAGTTCGAGGGCGCCGCGGCGTCCAGGTACTGGCGCATGAAGAAGCGCATGCGCTGCTTGGTGTGGGGATCGAGCTGCGCCTCCTCCACCGCCTGCATCATCATCCTCGACGTGGAGATGTACGAATCGCGGAAGAAACGGAACACCGGGAGGTCGTTCCATTCCGGCGCCGAGAAGCGCTTGTCCGCCACGGGCTCCTCGGCCGCCGCGGGGCCGAGCGCACGCGCCCAGAGCCGGAACTGCTCCTGCATGTAGCGGCTCTGCAGGTCGAGCAGCGTCTCGGGCTTGGCGGAGAGGGATTCCAGCCACGCGCGGTACGCCTCGGCGAAGCCCGACATCACCTGCGGCGTGGCGCCCTCGCCTTCGAGCGCCGACACGAAGCGGTCGTTCGAGGCGCGCAGGTGCGCCGCGAGCCGGTCGTTCGCGTCGCGAGGCCGGGCCTCGGCCTCTTTTTCGTTGCGCGGGGAACCGTTCTTCGGCATGGCGGCGTGCGGGTCTACGCCTGTCATTATGCCCCCGGAAGGAGGACGGCGTGGATGAGCCAGATGCAGCCGATGCCGAGCGCGATGAAGAGCACCTGCAGCAGGGACTCGCCGAGGGCGCTGCGGCGGTGCAGGCCCGGGATCAGGTCCGCCACCGCGATGTAGATCATGCTCGCCGCGGCGATGGCGAGGATCGCCGGCACCCAGGCCGACACCTCGGAGAGCGCGAAATAGGCGATGACGCCCGCCACCGCGGAAGCGAGGCCCGAGAGCGCGTTGAGCACGAGCGCCTTGCGCCGCCCGAAGCCCGAATGGAGCAGCACGAGGAAATCGCCGATCTCCTGCGGGATCTCGTGGGCGACGATGGCGAGCGCCGTGACGATGCCGATGCGCAGGTCGGCGAGGAACGCGCTCGCGATGATGACGCCGTCGGTGGCGTTGTGGAACGCGTCGCCGAACACGATCATCCAGCCCACCCGCCGCTCGTCGTGGCCCCGTGCGTGCGCGTGCGGATGCACCGGGCCGACCGCCGCCTCGCCGTCGTCGCCGTGATGGTGATGGTGGCGCCAGAGGAGGAGCTTCTCCAGCACGAAGAACGCGAGCAGCCCCGCGAGGATGAACGCCGCGACGCGCCCCGGGTCGCGCGTCTCCTCGAAGAGGTGCGGCAGGATGTCGAGGAAGGCGGCGCCGAGGAGCGCCCCCACCGCGAAGCTCACGAGCGTCGGGATCCAGCGCGCCTGCACGCGGAACGCCACGAACGCGGCGATCGCGAGCGAGAGGAGCGTGCCGCCCACGCAAGCGGCGAGGATCCCGGCGAGCGCCATCATTCGATCCAGATGAAGGCGCCCATGCGCCCGCTGCGCTTCTCGCGCCGGTACGAGAAGAATCGCTCGCGCTCGAGGTGGGTGCAGAATCCGCCGCCGTGCACGCGCCCGACGCCGGCGCGCGCGAGCCGGCGCCGCGCGAGGCGGTAGAGGTCGGCGAGGTACTTGCCCTCGCGATGCGCGCGGAAGGCGGCACCGCTCGCGGCGTCCGCGGCGACGAACGCCTCGCGCACCTCCGGGCCGACCTCGAACGCCTGCGGCCCGATCGCCGGCCCCATCCACGCGAGGAGGCTTTCGGGCGGCACCTGCATCGCGCGCACCGCGTTCTCGATCACCCCGGCCGACATCCCGCGCCATCCCGCGTGCGCGATCGCCACGCGGCGCCCGCCCTCGTCGCAGAGGAGCAGCGGCATGCAATCGGCGGTGAGCACCGTGCACACCTCGCCCGCCTCCCGCGCGACCGCGGCATCCGCGGCCGGCACGGCGCCGGGGCCGAGGTCGTCGAGCACCGCGACCTCCGTGCCGTGCACCTGCGCGAGCCAGCGCGGCACGGCGGGCAACAGCTCGCGCACGACGAGGCGGTTCCTGGCGACGTTCTCCGGCGCATCGCCGCTGCGCAGGCCGAGGTTC
>DATIVM010000455.1:0-2526 GCA_035465975.1 Usitatibacter sp. | reverse complement strand
CGTGCGCTCGTAGGCGCCGATCGCCTTGCCCCAGTTCGCGGGCGTCACCGGATCGGCATCGCCGGGGAACGCGGCGTGGAACAGGCGCACATAGGCCGGAATCGCCTTGAGCCGCGCCATGGGCGCGTCGAACGCCGGCTGCCCGAAGCTCGCCGGCCCGAGCAGCGCCTTGGTCGCCTGGTCCTCGACGCTCGTCCGGTCCCCGTGCCAGTGCGCCGACAGCTGCAGCGCGCTGTTGAGGACGGTCGGCGCGTTGCGCGGATTGGCGCGTCCCTTCGCGCCGTTGGACAAGGCCAGGGCGTCCGTCCCATAGAGCGACGGCTGGTGGCAGCGCGAGCAGCTCACCGTCCCGTCGAGGGAGACGCGCGGCTCGAAGAAGAGCAGCCGGCCCAGCTCGACGCGCGCGGGCGTGAGCGGCGTTTCCGGCGTCGCCATGTCCTTCGGCAGCGGCGCGAACAGCGCGCGCGCCTGCTCGAGCAGCGCGGCGGCGTCGGACGCGGGGGCGGCGGCCGCCGCCGTGGCGGCGAGTGCGAGCAGCGCGCCGAGCGCACGCGGCAGCCGCACGCGGAATTGCTTCGTCATCGATCCTTCCTCCAGGGGGTAGCGTCGGCGCGCCGGATGGCGGGCCGCGGGGCATGCCATCCGAAAACGGGATCAGGGTCGTATTTATTCCCGGTCGGGACCGGTTGCGCGCGAGATCGCTTATCCTTGGCCCATGGCTGAAGACCCGAAGGACCGCGGCCTCGAGAAGGGGCTCACCAGCTACGGCGACCGCCAGTTCTCCCTGTTCCTGAGGAAGGCGTTCATCAAGGGCGCGGGCTACACCGACGACGCGCTCACCCGCCCCGTCGTGGGCATCGCCAACACCGCGAGCGCCTACAACCCCTGCCACGGCAACGCGCCCCAGCTCGTGGAGGCGGTGAAGCGCGGCGTGATGCTCGCCGGCGGCCTGCCGATCGAGTTCCCGACGATCTCGATCCACGAGAGCTTCGCGCATCCCACGTCGATGTACCTGCGCAACCTCATGTCCATGGACACCGAGGAGATGATCCGCGCGCAGCCCATGGACGCGGCGGTGCTGATCGGCGGCTGCGACAAGACCGTGCCCGCGCAACTCATGGGCGCGGCCTCCGCCGGCGTGCCGTGCGTGCAGCTCGTCACCGGCTCGATGCTCACCGGATCGCACCGCTTCGAGCGCGTGGGCGCCTGCACCGACTGCCGGCGCTACTGGGGGCGCTACCGCGCCGAGGAGATCGACGCCGACGAGATCGCGCGCGTGAACGACCAGCTCGTCGCCTCGGTGGGCACCTGCTCGGTGATGGGCACGGCGAGCACGATGGCGTGCGTGGCCGAGGCGCTCGGCATCACGGTGCCCGGGTGCGCGACGCCGCCCGCGGTCACCGCCGATCGCATCCGCGTGGCGGAGCGCACCGGGACCGTCGCGGTCGAGATCGCGAAGGGGAAGCTCGCGCCCGGGCGCATCCTCACGCGCGAGGCCTTCGAGAACGCGCTGCGCGTGCTGCTCGCGATCGGGGGATCGACCAACGGCGTGATCCACCTCACGGCGATCGCGGGGCGCGTGGGCATCGACCTCCCGCTCGACCGCCTCGACGCGCTCGGCCGCGAGACGCCGGTGCTCGTGGATCTCAAGCCGTCCGGCCGGCACTACATGGAGGACCTGCATCGCGCGGGCGGCATGGCGACGATCCTGCGCGAGCTGAAGCCCCTGCTGCACCTCGGCGCCCTCACCGTGACCGGCCGCACGCTCGGCGAGGAGATCGAGGCGGCGGGACCGGGATTCGCGCAGGACGTGGTGCGGCCGCTCTCGAATCCGCTCTACCGCGAGGGCGGGATCGCGGTGCTGCGCGGCAACCTCGCGCCGGGCGGGGCGCTCATCAAGCAATCGGCCGCGGACGAGAAGCTCATGCGCCACGAGGGCCGCGCGGTGGTGTTCGAGAACGCCGAGGACCTCGCGCGCCGGATCGACGCGGACGATCTCGACGTGAAGGCCGACGACATCCTCGTGCTCAAGAACATCGGGCCCAAGGGCGCGCCCGGCATGCCCGAGGCGGGCTACCTGCCGATCCCGAGGAAGCTCGCGCGCGCCGGCGTGAAGGACATGGTGCGCATCTCCGACGGGCGCATGAGCGGCACCGCCGCCGGCACCATCGTGCTGCACGTGACGCCCGAGGCGGCGATCGGCGGCCCGCTCGCCTTCGTGCGGAACGGGGACCGCATCCGGCTCGACGTGGCCGCCCGCGAGCTCGCGCTGCTCGTCAGCGCCGAGGAGCTCGCGCGGCGCCGCGCCTCGCGTCCCGTCGTCGAGCCGAAGGCCGAGCGCGGCTACCTGAAGCTCTTCCTCGAGTCCGTGACGCAGGCGGACCAGGGCGTGGATTTCGAATTCCTGCGCAGGAAAAGGGGTCAGATTACTTTTTCTGACGAGGCGTCGGGCGCGGATTCCGGCACGATCGAAAAAAGTAATCCAAAAAAGTAATCTGACCCCTTTTCCGCATCGACGGAGAAAGA
>DATIVM010000454.1:0-4155 GCA_035465975.1 Usitatibacter sp. | reverse complement strand
CGATGCGGCGCGCGGCCTCCTCGGCGGGGAGGAGGAAAGGCATCGGATAGGGGTTGCGCTCCGTCATCGGGGATTCCACGTACCCGGGGCAGATCGTCTTCACGCGCACGCCGCTCGCGCGCATCTCAACGCGCAGCGCCTCGAGATAGCGGATGGCCGCGGCCTTCGACGCGCTGTACGCGCTCGCGCCCGGCAACCCGCGAAAGCCGGCCACCGAGGCGATGCCCGCGAGCGTGCCGCTGCCGCGCTCGCGCATCGGCGCCACGAACGGATGGAAGGTGTGCACCATGCCGAGCACGTTCACCTCGAGGATCTCCGCGAATGTGCGCGCATCCTCCGCGTTGCCGGTGAGCGTTCCGTGGGAGATGCCGGCGTTCGCGATCACGAGGTCCGGAACGCCGTGGCGTGCGATGAAGTCGCCGGCCGCGGCCGCCATCGCGCCCAGGTCGCGCACGTCGCAGGGATACGCCTCGAAGGGAGCGCCGGCGCTGCGGCCGACCTCGGCGAGCGCCGCCTCGCGGCGGGCGACGAGTCCCAGCGTCGCCCCTCGCGCGCCGTAGTGCCGGGCGAGGGCCGCGCCGATGCCGCTCGACGCGCCGGTGAGGAAGACGCGCACGGCCGGCGGGCGCGACGCCCGGGCGCGAGGCTACTTCTTCTTCGCGGCCGGGGCGCCCGCGCCCTTGCCGTTTTCAGCGCGCACCTTGGCGACGAGCTCGTCGACGACCGCGAAGATGCGCTCGGGGCTGCCCGCGAGCTCGCCCGAGGTGTAGTACTTCCCGTTCACCACCAGACGCGGAACGCTGTCGACCTTGTAGTTGACGGTCATCTGCTTGGCGCGCTGCACGTCCGTGGCGACCGTGAACGACTTCTCCATCTGCGCGTACTTGGCGGGATCCACGCCGTGCTGCGACAGCCACTGGTCGCGCACCTTCTTGTTCGCGAGATTGACGTGGTCCTTGTGGATCGCGTCGAAGATCTTCTCGTGCAGCTGGGGGAGGAGGCCCATCGCCTCGACCGTGTAGAACAGCCGCGCGAGCTCGCCCCACGACTCGCTCGGGTACGCCGGCACGCGCTTGAACACGACGTCGTCGGGCTTCTTCTTCAGCCACTCGTTGACCAGCGGCTCGAGGTGGTAGCAGTGCGGGCAGCCGTACCAGAAGAACTCGACCACCTCGATCTTGCCGTTGCTCTCGGTGGGCTGCGGCGGCGACACGAGGGCGTAATCGGCCGCCGTGGCGTTCGCCGCGAACGCGCTGGCGAGCAGCATCAGGAAGGGCATCAGCGCTTTGCGCAGGGACATGGGCATTTCCTCTAGGGGTTCTTCGCATCGTCGCCGGTGCGGATGATCGCCGCCGCGACGCCGTTCTGGGACAGTGTGGCCTTGATGCGGTTCGCGTCTTCCACGCTCTGGTACGGCCCGAGGCGCACGCGATAGAGCTTGCCCTTGTCCGGCGTGGCGACGGATCGCACCGAGGCTTCCAGACCGGTTAACGCAATCTTCGCCCGAAGGTTGTCAGCTTCCTTCTCGTCGGAGAACGCGCCGGCCTGCAGCCAGTACACGTCGGTGCCATGGGGCTTCGGGGTCGCGGGCGAGGATCCGGGGCGCGGCGCCTCGGCCCGCTTGGCCGGGGTCTCGGGGGCCTTCGCGGCAGGCTCGGCGACCTTGGGCGCCGGCCGCGGCGCCGCTTCCTTCTCGCCGGGGAGGATCTGGTAGAACTCGAAGCGCGGGCGCTCCCCGGGCTTCGCTCCCTTGTCGGGCACGGCGCCCTGCGCGGCCCTCTGCGCGGCCTTCGCCGCCTCCTCGGGCGGGGGCGGCTGCACCGAGTTCAATCGCGGCAACGGCTCGACCGGCCGGTTCTTCTGCACGAAGGGATTGGCGAGCCGGTTCAGCCACAGCGCGACGGCGAGCGAGATCACGATGCCGAGCAGCAGGCCGATGATCACGCCGAGCAGGAGCGGATGGTTGAGGCGGCTCCCGCCGCGCGCGGCCGGCGCGTCCTTGTAGTCCTTGGGCATCACATTCTCTCGGGGGCGCTCACGCCGAGGACCGCGAGGCCGTTGGCGAGCACCTGTCGGGTGGCGGCGACCAGCGCGAGGCGCGCATGCCTCAGCGCCTCGTCCTCGACCAGGAACCGCTCGGCATTGTAGTAGGTATGCAATCGTGCCGCCACGTCGTCGTGCAGGTAATGCGTGATGAGGTGGGGCGAGAATTCCCGCGCCGCGCGGGAGAGGAGCTCGGGGAACGCGGCGAGCGCGGCGGCGAGCGCGACCTCGTGCGGCGAGCCGAGGCGCGTGAGGTCGGCCGTGGCGAGCGAGGCCGGGTCGCCGCCCCATTCGCGCAGCACGCTGCACACGCGGGCATGCGCGTATTGCACGTAGTACACCGGATTCTCGTCGGACTGCGCCTTCGCGAGGTCGACGTCGAACACGAGGTGCGAATCGACGCGGCGCATCAGGAAGAAGTAGCGCACCGCGTCGCGTCCCACCTCGTCGATGAGGTCGCGCACGGTGACGTAGGAGCCGGCGCGCTTGGAGATCTTCACCTCCTCGCCGCCCTTCATCACCGTGACCATCTGGTGGAGCACGTATTCCGGATATCCCTCGGGAATGCCGAGCCCGAGCGCCTGCAGGCCCGCGCGCACGCGCGTCACCGTGGAATGGTGGTCCGCGCCCTGCACGTTCACCGCCTGCTCGAAGCCGCGGCGGTACTTGTCGAGGTGATACGCGACGTCCGGCACGAAGTAGGTGAACGTGCCGTCGGACTTGCGCATCACGCGGTCCTTGTCGTCCCCGAAATCCGTGGTGCGCAGCCACAGCGCCCCGTCGGCCTCGAAGCAATGGCCGGCGTCGCGCAGCAGCGTGACCGCCTCCAGCACCTTGCCGTCCGTGTAGAGCGAGCTCTCCAGGAAGTACGAGTCGAACTTCACGCCGAAGGCGCGCAGGTCGATGTCCTGCTCGCGGCGCAGGTAGGCGACGGCGAAGCGGCGGATCTGCTCGAGGTTGTCGCCGGCGGCGTCGCCGAAGTGCTCGGAGACGTACTCCCGGGCGATGTCCTTGATGTAATCGCCCATGTAGCCGTCCCTCGGCATCTCCACGTTCTCGCCGCGCGCCTGCCTGATGCGCGCCTGCACGGAGAGGGCGAGGTTCGCGATCTGGTTGCCCGCGTCGTTGTAGTAGAACTCGCGCGAGACGCGCCAGCCCTGCCACTCGAGGAGCGTGGAGATCGCGTCGCCGATCGCCGCCTGGCGGCCGTGGCCCACGTGCAGCGGCCCGGTCGGATTGGCGGACACGAACTCGACGAGGATGCGCCGCGCGCCGCCGGCGTGCCCGCGCCCGAACGCGGTCGCCTGGCGGTGGACTTCCGGGACCACCGCGAAGCGCGAGTCGCGCGAGAGCGTGAAATTGATGAAGCCGGGGCCCGCGACGTCGGCGCGCGAGATCTCCGCATGCCGGCCCAATGCCGCGACGATCGCCTCGGCGGCCTCGCGCGGCTTGCGACCCACCTGCTTCGCGATCTGCAGCGCGACGTTGGTCGCGAAGTCGCCGTGCTCGGCCTTCTTCGGGCGCTCGAGCTCGACGACGGGAGCCTCCACGCCGGGGAAGGCGGCGAGGACCGCGCTGCGCACCGCCTCGGCGAGGCGAGTTTTCGAATCGGGGGAGGACACGGGAAACGGCGAATCCAAACCGCCCATTATACGGGGCACCGGCTCCTAGACCTCCTGCGGGTCCACGTCGAGCGACCAGCGCACGCGGCTTGCGCCGCGTTCGCCGAGCCGCTCGCGCCACTCGCGCAGGAAGGGCTGCAGCGCGGCGCGCGAGCCGGCCCGCACCAGCAGCTGCCCGCGCTCGAAGCCCGCCTTGCGCTCGAGGGGTGCGGCCACCGGATCGAACACCTCGACCTTCGCGCCGATCGACCGCGCGATCCGCGCCGCTTCCCGGAGGAAGCGCAGCGGCTCGCCCGCCTTCTTCGCCTCGGCGCGCAGCAGGACGAGGTGCGAGTACGGCGGGAAACCGGCGATGCGCCGCTCCCCGAGCGAGGCCTCGGCGAAGCCCTCGTAGTCGTGCCTCGCGACCGCGGCGTAGAGCGGATGCGAGGGGAAGTCGGTCTGGATCAGCACCTCGCCCGCCGTTTCCGCCCGCCCGGCGCGTCCCGCC
>DATIVM010000453.1:0-3966 GCA_035465975.1 Usitatibacter sp. | reverse complement strand
GCGGCCCGCGCGAGCGGTCGATTCCCCAGCGCTGCCAGGAAAGCCCCAAGTTGCCAGCATCCCCCGCGACCGGCCATGAGGTCCGGCTCGAGCCGAGCGGCCACACGTTCACCGTGGCGCCCGGAGAAACCGTCCTCGAGGCCGCCCTGCGCCAGGGTGTGGGCCTGCCCTACGGCTGCCGCAACGGCGCGTGCGGAGCGTGCAAGGGCGTCCTCAGGTCCGGCACGCTCGAATACGGCGAGTACCAGGAGCGCGCGCTGCATCCGCACGAGAAGGCGGCGGGCAAGGCGCTCACCTGCTGCACGAAGCCGCTCACCGACATCGTGTTCGAGGTGCGCGAGGTCTCCGGCGCGAAGGACCTCGCGATCCGGACGCTGCCGGCGCGCGTGGAGAAGGTCGAGAAGCCCGCGGAGGACGTCGCGATCCTCTCGCTCAAGCTGCCGGCCGGTGAGCGGCTGCAGTTCCTCGCCGGCCAGTACATCGACATCCTCCTCAAGGAGGGCAAGCGACGCAGCTTCTCCATGGCGAACCCGCCGCACGACGACCAGTTCCTGCAGCTGCACGTGCGCAAGTCCCCGAACGGGGCGTTCTCGAGCTATGTCTTCGAGCAGATGAAGGAGCGCGCGATCCTGCGCTTCGAGGGGCCGCTCGGGACGTTCTACCTGCGCGAGGATTCCGACAAGCCGATCGTGTTCGTCGCCGGCGGCACCGGGTTCGCGCCGATCAAGGCGATGATCGAGCACTGTTTGCACGCCGGCATCGACCGCCAGATGGTGCTCTATTGGGGTGCGCGCTCGCTGCGGGACCTGTACATGCCGGAGCTGCCCGGGCGCTGGCAGCAGGAGCACTCCAACTTCACCTTCATCCCGGTGCTGTCCGACCCCCTGCCCGACGACCGCTGGGCCGGGCGCATGGGGCTCGTCCACCAGGCGGTGCTCGACGACTTCGCGGACCTTTCGGGCTACGAGGTGTACGCGTGCGGCGCGCCCGCGATGACCGACATCGCGCGCAAGTCGTTCGTCGAGGAGCGCGGCCTGCCCGAGGACGAGTTCTACTGCGACGCGTTCACGCCTTCCGTGGATCCCCGCAAGTGACGCGCCGCCGAGGCAGGGAATGGCGCGTCATCCCCGAGACGTCGGGGATCCGCGGCCGTTAGAGCTTGACCGGCGCGTCATCCCCGAGCCGTCGCGGATCGCGCTTGCACGCTTCCCGCTCGCGCAGCACCCGGCGCTGCACCTTTCCCGTCGTCGTCATCGGCAGCTCCGTGATGAACTCGATCTCGCGCGGCTGCTGGTACGGCGCGAGATGGCGCTTCACGTGCGCGCGGATCGAATCCTTCAGGTCCTCGGACGGCACGTGCCCCGGCGCGAGGAGCACGAAGGCCTTGATCACCGCGCCGCGCGTCTCGTCGGGCACGGGAATGATCGCGGCGTTCGTGACGGCCGCGTGCTTCGCGAGGCAGTTCTCGATCTCCGAGGGGCCGATGCGATATCCCGCGCTCTTGAAGACGTCGTCCGAGCGCCCCTGGTACCAGAGGTACCCGTCCTCGTCCATGGAGGCCTCGTCGCCGGTGCGGCACCACTCGCCGCTGAATTTCCTCGCGGTCGCCTCGGGGTTGTTCCAGTAGCCGAGGAAGAACACCGGGTCCGGCGAGCCGTCGATCCAGGTGCGGGCGAGCGCCACGTCGCCCACCGTTCCGCGCGGCACCTCGCGGCCTTCCTCGTCGATCACCGCGATGCGGTGCCCCGGATAGGGACGGCCCATGGAGCCCGGCTTCACCGGCCAGAACCGGTGCGAGTTGCCGACGATGTAGTTGATCTCGGTCTGCCCGAAGATCTCGTTCGGCGTGACGCCCAGCTCCTCGCGCGCCCACTGGAACACCGCCGGGCCCATCGCCTCGCCGCCGCTCATGAGCGAGCGCAGGCGAAGCGCATAGCGCGATCGCGGCGAAGGCAGGGCCTTCATCATCATCTTGAGCGCGGTCGGCACGAGGAAGGTGTTGCGGATGCCGTAGCGCGCCAGCAGGTCGAACGCGCGCTCCGGCTCGAAGCGCCCGCGGAAGCCGAGGATCGGACGACCGTGGTAGAGCGTGGGCATCAGCGCGTCCCACAACCCTCCCGTCCACGCCCAGTCGGAGGGCGTCCAGAACACGTCGCCTTCCTGCGGGAACTCGTCGTGCGAATGCTCGAACCCGGGAAGGTTTCCGAGCAGCGCGCGGTGCGGCAGCAGCGTGCCCTTGGGCGGCCCGGTGGTCCCGCTCGTGTAGATGATCGCGCAGGGATCCTCGGGGCCGGTCGCGGCCGGCGCGTACTCCGAGGAGGCGCGCTGCAGCGTGCCCTCCCAGGCCATGACGCCCGCGCCCTTCGCGCCCGCGACACCGATCACGCTCGCGAGGTCGGGCAGGCGGCCGTGGACCGGCTCGAGGTTCGCGTAGGTGGCCGGATCGGCGATCGCGACCTTCGCGCCGCTGTCGCGCAGGCGGTACTCGAGCGCCTCGGGGCCGAACTGGAACGAGAGCGGGACCGCGATCGCGCCCATCTGGAAGCACGCGATGTACGAGACCACCATCTCGGGGCGCTGCGGCAGCATGAGCGCGACCCGGTCGCCGCGCGCGATGCCGAGCGCGGCGAGCGCGTTCGACAGCCGGTTCGCGCTCTCGAGGAGCGCGGCGAAGGTGAGCGTGCGGCGCTCGCCGGACTCGTCCTCCCAGTGCACCGCGACCCGCGCCGGGTCCGCGGCCCAGCGCCGGCAGGCGACCTGCGCGACGTTGAACTCGGCGGGCACTTGCCAGCGAAACGACTCGTAGCGCTCCCGGTATCGATCCACCACGGTTGCCTCCCTAGCGTGCGAGCGCGGCCTCGATGTCCGCGAAGGTCTGCGCCACCTCGAACGTCTGCAGCTCCATGCCGAGCTGGCGTGCCACCTGCGAGGCCGAGAAGATGCCGCGGATGCGCTGCCCGTTGTCCTCGGCGACGGTGAGGTGGCGGCGGCGCGCGGCCTTGAGCGTGGCGACCACGTGCCCCACGCGCATCTGCGAGACCTCGACCAGCGAGAGGGCGTCGAGCTGCGCGGCGGGCGTCATGATGTCGCGCACCTGCACCTCGGCATGCGAGATGCCGTGGGACTGCATGAACTTCATCGGCTTCGATCCCAGCAGGTCGGTCGCGGTGACGATGCCCGCCACCGCGCCCTGGCGGTCGAGCACGAAGAGCAGCCGCACGCCGCGCCGGATCATCATGGCGTGGGCGCTGTCGATGGGTTCCTCGGGCGTGATGGTGGCCGCGCTCACCTCGCGCAGGTCGGTCATCACCGAGAAGGCGGGATCGTCGAGCGTCACGCGGCCCGGCGGGTTGGGCGCGGCGACCCGCGCGCCGGGCGCCAGCGGCGTCAGGGTGAGGGGTGCGTACTCGCGCATGGAACCTCCGTGATGTCAGCCGGCGAGCTCGGCGCTGCGTCGGAAGTGCTGGACCGCTTCCTGGGGCTTGCCGAGCTGCTCCATCAGCGCGGCGAGCGTCATGTGGCCGTCGTGGGTGGGTTCGAGGGCGAGGCTCGCCTCGATGTAGCTCTGCGCCTTGCCCCACAGCCCCTGCTTCATGCAGAGCTTGCCGAGGGCGAGCAGCAGCGCCGGGTCGCGGGCGTGCTCGCGCAGCCATTTCTCGGCACGCTCGATCTGCGGCAGCGCGTCGGTCCCCGCCGCCTCGCCGTACAACGCCACCAGGCTCGGGTTCCAGTCGCGTTCCAGGGCCTGCTCGACGATGGCGCGCGCGGCGTCGATGTTGCCGAGCGCGAGATGGTAGCGCGCGGCCGTCGCCGCGACGGCGGGATCGACCCGCATGTCGCCCGGCAGGGCCTTCCAGTAGGTCCCGAGCGCCGCCGCGTCCTGCGACTTGCGCTGGAGGTTGCCGAGGTGTGCCGCGCGCCGTGCGGCGGCCGCCTCGTCGGGACCGAGGCCTCCCAGCTTCACCA
>DATIVM010000452.1:0-9180 GCA_035465975.1 Usitatibacter sp. | reverse complement strand
CCGGCGGCACGCCTGGATGGCGAGCGAGAGCATGCGCTTGACGGCCGGGTCGCGCTCGTCGAAGGAATCCATGACCAGGCCCGAGTCGCGGTCGAGCGCGAGGGTGAGCTGCGTCATGTCGTTCGAGCCGATGGAGAAGCCGTCGAAGTGGCGCAGGAAATCGTCGGCGAGGATCGCGTTGGACGGGATCTCGCACATCATCACGATCCTGAGGGCGTTCCTGCCGCGCTCGAGGCCGTTCTCCTTGAGGAGCGCCAGCACGCGCTCGCCCTCGGCGACGGTGCGCACGAACGGGATCATGATCTCCACGTTGGTGAGGCCCATCGTGTCGCGCACGATGCGCATCGCCTCGCACTCGAGCGTGAAGCAGTCGCGGAACGACTCGGCGACGTAGCGCGAGGCGCCGCGGAAGCCGAGCATCGGGTTCTCCTCGTGCGGCTCGTAGCGCGTGCCGCCGATGAGGTTGCGGTACTCGTTGCTCTTGAAGTCGGAGAGCCGGACGATGACCTTCTTCGGCCAGAAGGCCGCCGCGATGGTGGCGACCCCCTCGGCGATCTTCTCCACGTAGAAGCGGACCGGGTTCTCGTACCCGCGCGACTGGCGCGCCACCTGCGCCTTGAGGTCGGCCGGGAGCTTCCCGTACTCGAGGCATGCCTTCGGGTGGATGCCGATGGTGTTCGAGATGATGAACTCGAGCCGCGCGAGGCCCACGCCGTCGTTGGGAAGCTGGCAGAAATCGAAGGCGAGCTGCGGGTTGCCCACGTTCATCGCGAGCTTCACCGGGATCTCGGGCATGCGGTCGAGCTTGAGGTCCACCGCCTCGAAGTCCATCTTGCCCGCGTAGATGTAGCCGGTGTCGCCCTCGGCGCACGACACGGTCACTTCCGCGCCGTCCTTGAGGACGTGCGTCGCGTTCTCGCAGCCCACCACCGCCGGCACGCCCAGCTCGCGCGCGATGATCGCCGCGTGGCAGGTGCGCCCGCCGCGGTTGGTGACGATGGCCGAGGCCCTCTTCATCACCGGCTCCCAGTTGGGATCGGTCATGTCGGTCACCAGCACGTCGCCTTCCTGCACGCGGGCGATCTCGGAGACGTTCATGATCACGCGCACGCGGCCCTGCCCGACCTTCGAGCCGATCGCGCGGCCCGAGGCGAGCACCTCGCCGCGCTTGCCGATGCGGTAGCGGGTGAGCGTGTCCTTGCGCTTCTCCTGGCTCTTCACGGTCTCGGGGCGCGCCTGGAGGATGTAGAGCTTGCCGTCCTCGCCGTCCTTGCCCCACTCGATGTCCATCGGGCGGCCGTAATGCTTCTCGATGGCGACCGCGTAGCGCGCGAGCTCCTGCACGTCGGCGTCCGAGAGCGAGAAGCGGTCGCGCTCGGCGGCCGGAACCTCGACCTCCTTCACCGAGCGCCCGGTGCGCGCCTCGGCGTCGAACACGAGCTTGATCGCCTTGGCGCCGAGCGAGCGGCGCAGGATCGCGGGCTTGCCGTTGGCGAGGCAGAGCTTCGAGACGTAGAACTCGTCGGGGTTCACGGAGCCCTGCACCACGGTCTCGCCGAGGCCGTAGCCCGAGGTGATGAAGACCACCTCGCGGAAGCCCGACTCGGTATCCATCGTGAACATCACGCCGGCGGCGCCCAGGTCGCTCCTCACCATGCGCTGCACGCCCGCGGAGATCGAGACGTCCTCGTGCCGGAATCCCTTGTGCACGCGATAGGCGATGGCGCGGTCGTTGTAGAGCGAGGCGAAGACGCGCTTCACGGCCTCGAGCACGTGCTCGATGCCGCGGATGTTGAGGTAGGTCTCCTGCTGTCCCGCGAAGGAGGCATCGGGCAGGTCCTCGGCGGTCGCCGAAGAGCGCACCGCGAAGCTCGCCTTGGCCTGCCCGCTCGCGACGCGCTCGTACTCGCCGCGGATCTCGCGCTCGAGCTCGGGCTGGAGCGTCCCGTCCTCCACGAGCTTGCGGATCGCCGCGCCCGCCCGGGCGAGCGCGCCCATGTCGTCCACGTTCGCCCCGGCGAGCGTGCGCTCGATGCGCTCCGCGAGCTGGTTGTGGGCGAGGAAATCCTGGAAGGCCTGGGCGGTCGTCGCGAAGCCGCCGGGCACCCGCACGTCGCTCGCGGCGAGCTGGCTGATGAGCTCCCCCAGGGAAGCGTTCTTGCCGCCGACGGTCGCGACGTCGGCCATGCGGAGGGTTTCCAGCGGGAGGACGTAGCGGTTCGCCATGGTCGGAATCTCTGTCGGGGAGCGGGGCCGTCGGAGCTTGCAATTATAGCCAACGGGATATGACAATGTTGCGGCGCATCAAGCCACGCCCATCTCCCCCGCCCAGATCATGTCCCAACGCAAGCGCGTGTTCTTCGTCTCCGACCGCACGGGCATCACCGTCGAGGGCCTGGGCTCCTCGCTGCTTTCGCAGTTCGCCGAGGTGGACTTCCTGCGCGTCACCATGCCCTTCATCGACTCGGTCCAGAAGGCCCGCGACGCGGTCGCGCAGGTGAACCAGGCGCACCGCGAGTCGGGCGACCGGCCACTCGTCTTCTCCTCGATCGTGGACGACGCGGTGCGCACCGAGATCCGCCTCGCCGACGCGCTGGTGCTCGACGTCTTCGAGCGCTTCATCGTGCCGCTCGAGCAGGAGCTCGGCGTGAAGTCGATGCACGCCGTGGGCCGCACCCACAGCGTGGGCAACGCCAAGGACTACAACCACCGCATCGAGGCCATCAACTACACGCTCGCCCACGACGACGGAGTCACGCACCGCGGGCTCGAGGATGCGGACATCGTGCTGGTGGGCGTCTCGCGCAGCGGGAAGACGCCGACCTGCCTCTACATGGCGATGCAGTTCGGCATCAAGGCGGCGAACTACCCGCTCATTCCCGAGGACCTCGAGGCGAACCGGTTGCCGCCCTCGCTCCTGCCGCTCAAGAACAAGGTCTGGGGCCTGTCGATCTCGCCGGAGCGCCTGCACCACATCCGCAGCGAGCGGCGCCCGGACTCGCGCTACGCCTCGCTCGAGAACTGCCGCTACGAGGTCACCGCGGCCGAGAAGCTGATGCGCCAGGCGCAGATCCCGTTCCTCGACTCCACCACGAAATCGATCGAGGAGATCGCCACGCACATGCTGCACGAGGCGCATCTCGTGCGGAGGGTCTATTGACGGCGTAGGATAGCCCCGCCCGACAAGAACCCAGGAGGAGTCATGCCGTTCCAGAAGCGCCTGCTTCCCGCCCTGCTGCTCTCCCTCTTCGCCGGCGCGGCCGCCACCGCAGCCCCCGCCGCCCGGGCGGCCCAGTTCAGCAACGTCGTGGTGTTCGGGGACAGCCTCTCCGACGCGGGCTATTACCGCCCGTTCCTCGCGAGCCTGGGCCTGCCCCCGCAGCTCGTCGCCACGCTGGGTCGGTTCACCACCAACCCCGGCCCGATCTGGGCCGAGCTCGTCTCCGAGTTCTACGGGGTCACTCCCGCCCCGAGCAACGCCGGCGGCTCGATCTACGCCCAGGGCGGCGCGCGCGTCGCGCAGCCCTCGGCTTCGACCCCGCCGGACCGCGCGCAGCGCCCGGTGAGCACGCAGATCGACGAGTACCTCGCCGCGAATGGCGGGCACGCGGACCCGAACGCCCTCTACACGGTCTGGATCGGCGCGAACGACATCTTCCAGAACCTCGCGGCGCTGCAGGCGGGCGCCATCGACGCGTCGACGCTTCAGGCGAACGTGCTCGGCGCCGCGACGGTCGAGGTCGGGCAGGTGGCGCGGCTGCGCGCCGCGGGCGCGCGCTACGTGGCGGTGTTCGGGCTGCCGAACATCGGCGGCACGCTCGCCTTCGTCGGAAGCTCCTCCTCCGCGGCCGTGACGCAGCTCTCGGCCGGCTACAACACGACGCTCTTCTCGGGGCTCGCCGCCGCCGGCATCCGCGCCATCCCCGTCGACCAGTTCACGTTCTTCAACGAGGTGGCCGGCAACCCCGCGGCCTACGGCATCACGAACGTGACCTCGTTCGCGTGCGGGCCCTTCCCGCCCATCACGACCGCCTCGACCGTGAGCTCGCAATTCTGCGGGCCCACGAACCTGGTGGCGCCCGACGCGGCCCAGACCTATCTCTTCGCCGACTCGGTGCACCCGACCACGGCCGCGCACGCGCTCATCGCGCAGTTCACCGAGTCCCTGATCGAGGGTCCGACGCAGTACTCGCTCCTCGCCGAGACGCCGCTCGCCACCCGCGCCGCCCACGTGCGCACGCTGAACGACGGGCTGCTCATGGCGCGCGAGGCGCCGGTCGGGAAGTTCAAGGTGTTCGCCTCGGGAAGCGGCGGGAAGTACGACGTCGATTCCGGCACCGGCCTGTCCGGCGTGAACAACGATCTCTCCGCCTTCAGCGTGGGCGTCACGATGCGCGCCTCCGAAGCCTTCGTGCTGGGCGCCGCATTCGGGCAGGACCGCGCCGACGGGGACTTCGGCGGCGGCGCCGGCAGCTTCCGCACCCGCGAGAACGTGTTCTCGCTCTTCGGCGCCCTGCGCTCGGGCGGCTTCTACGGCACGGGCGTCTTCTCGGTCTCGAACATCGACTTCAAGGACATGCACCGCAACATCGTCCTCGGCCCGGCGGTGCGTACGGCGACCGCCAGCACGGACGGCTCCAACGGCTCCGGCTACCTGAGCGCCGGATACGACTTCCAGCTCGGGCACCTGGCGATCGGGCCGACGGCGTCCGTCACCTGGCAGAACGTGACGGTGAACGCGTTCGACGAGAGCGGCGCGGGCGCGGCGAGCCTGCACATCGCCGAGCAGTCGCGGCATTCCGAGGTCTGGAGCGGAGGCGTCCGCGCCTCCTACGCGCTCGAAAACTGGACGCCGTGGCTGCGCGTCACCGCGGACCGCGAGCGGCGCAACGACGCGCGCTTCGTCACGGCGATGCCCCTCTCGCTCGCCGCGACCGGGAACAGCTACGACATCGCGGCCTACGCGCCGGATCGCGACTCGGTCACCACGTCGGTCGGCATCAACGGCATTCTCGCCCAGCGCTTCGGCCTGAGCCTCGCCTACTACAACGTCTCGAACCGTTCGGGCATCAAGGAGGACGGCATCAGCGGGGTCGTCTCGTACCGCTTCTGAGGCGGGCGCTCCGTTTCCCGAGGGGGAGGCGCGCCGCTCAGGGCGCCGCCGCGTCTCCCGCGGCCCGCCCCTCGCATTCGGCGAGCGCGCGGCGCGCCTGCTCCTGCAGCGCGCGCCACGAGCGCTCGAACTCCCCTTCGCGCGGCGTGATGCGCGCGAGGTGCCGCACCAGCGCCTCCAGCCGGCCGCACTTCGCGCGCTCGGCCTCGAGCGCCTGCTCGTGCTCGAACGCGTAGACCATGTCCAGGCGCTTGAACTCGCACACGCCGACGCACTCCTGCGGGGCCTCGATGCGCCCGCAGCCGATGCACTGCCACGCCTTCACCCGTTCGACCGCCATTTCCGCACCATCCTTCCGCTTTCGCTCCGGCCCGTGGCGCCGCGCGCCGCGAGCCTCATAATGCCGCAATGAAGCGCGTGCACACCGCATCCAACCTGCCCGAGGCGCACCTGCTGGCGGACCTCCTCGCGCACCACGGCATCCGCGCCCGCGTGCTCAACGCGAATGCCTCGAGCCTCGCGGGGGAGCTGCCGATCGACGCGAGCCTGCCCCAGGTGTGGGTCGAGGACGCCCGCAACGCGGCGCGCGCCCGCGAGCTGATCGACGCGTTCCTGCGTTCTGGCAGCGGTCCGTCGCGAAAGTGCCCCGCCTGCGGCGAGGACAATCCCTCCTCCTTCGATCTCTGCTGGTCCTGCGGCACCGGGCTCGAACGCTAGCGGCCTGCGGAAGCAGAAGGCGTCGAAAGCGCCGATTCCCGCCGATCCAGCGCAGATGATCGCCGATAAGGCGTCAAGGACTTTCATACGCATCCAAGCTGCATCGACGAGCATGCAAGCGATCCATCCATTTCATTGGCGGATATCGGCGTCGCATCGGCGGGCATCGGCGCTTCCAGGGATTTTTCGTCTGCATCACTCCTCGCCCGCTTCACGGCGTGCCGATGAAGAGGTAGAAGCGCGCCTTGCCGTGCTTCGCGTCGGCGACGCCGATGTAGACCGGCCCGAGGAAGGTGTTCGCCGCGAGGTAGGCGCTGATCGAGCGCTGCCATCCCGTGAGCGAGGTCTCGGTGAACGGCTTGTTCATGCGCCCCGCCTCGGCCATCAAGCCGCCGACGAGCGTGAGGCCCCAGAGCGGCGAGCTGTAGTTGAGCCGGTACTGCGCCTCCAGCCGCCCGAGCGAGTAGTCGCCGCCCAGCATCTGGTCGTTGGCGAATCCGGTGAGCCGGCGCGGGCCGCCGAGCGCGAACGCGTCGCCGATGGGCAGCGTCCCCTTGAAGGTCGCGCCGCCCTCGAGCCCGCCGAGGAGCGTCCAGCGCCCGCGCGACCACGCGCCGCCCCAACGCGCCTCGCCCTTCGCGTAGGGCTCGAACCCCGCCGAGGCGTGCAGCGCGTCGAAGTAGGAGGCGTCGAGGCGCATGCCGCGCGTCGGGAAGAACGGCTGGTCGTAGGTGTCGAGCACGAACGCCGCCGTGGGGCCGCCGACTTCCTGCGTCGTGTTGAAGAAGGAATCCGGGCCGGTGTCGAGCACCGCGCCGATGCGCCGCTCGACCCAGCCGCCGGTCGCCTGCGCGTTCACGCCCAGGTTCATGCCGAGCTCCGCGCCGGCGAGGTTCTCCTGCACGCGGTAGACCGCGAGCCGGCCGCCCTCGGAATAGATCGGAACCCTGCGCAAGCTCGTGCTTGCGTAGGGCCGCACGAAGAACACGTGGCGCAGGTCGAGCGGCTGGTAGATCTCGGTGCCGAGCGACTGCTCGCTGCCGATCTGCCCGCCGACCAGCCACTCCGCGCCCAGGGCGTTCATCCACGTGCGCCGGTAGAGGGCGCGCACGTTGTAGCGCGAGTCGCCGCGGAAATCCGAGGACAGGTTCAGGCCGAAGCGCAGGTAGTCGGGACCCCACGATTTCTCCACCGGCGTGATGCGCAGGATCGTGCGGTCGCGGTTGCGCACCACGCTGTAGTCGAGCGAGCTCAGGTCGCCCTGGCTGAACTCGCGCACCAGGTCGCGCGCGAGATTGCCGCTGTCGAGCGGCTCGCCTTCCTGCTGGCGGATGCCCCTGCGGATCGTCTGCGGGTTCACGAAGCGCGTCTCGGCGACCTGCACCTCGTCGATCACCGGCGGCGCATGGGGAATCGCGAGCCGCAGGCGGTCCTGCCACGCGGCGTATTCGGCGGCGGGCACCGAGAAGCGCCGCAGCTCGGCGGCCATCGCCTGCGCCGCCTCGCGGCCCTTCGCCGCCGCCTCGAGCTGCCGGGTGAAGTCGGTGGAGCCGAGGCGGCCGAGGTCGGGCTGGATGTAGATGTCGCCGGGCCCGAGCAGCGCGCGCGACTTCGCCACGTTCTGCTCGGTGAGGAGGTTCACCACCTGCCCGAGGACGGTGAGGACGCCGGTCACCTGGTCGGGCTTGAGCAGCGGCGATCCCACGTTCACCGCGATCACCACGTCCGGGTTGCACAGGCTTTTCACCTCGCCCACCGGCAGGTTGTCGACCAGCCCGCCATCGACGAGCTTGCGGTCGTCGCGCGTCACGGGCGCGATGAGCCCCGGCACCGACATGCTCGCGCGCATCGCCGTGGTGAGGTTGCCGGTGCGCATCGCCACGCGCTCGCCGGTGCCGATGTCGGTGGCGATGATCGAGAGCGGCAGCGCCAGCTCCTCGATGGAGCGGTCGCCGAGGTCGGAGCGGACCAGCCGGTTGAAGAAGAGCTTGAGCTTCTCGCCCGACACCGCGCCCTCGCGGAAGCGCAGGCCCTCGCGCGAGACGCCCAGCTCCGCGCCCGCGTAGAAGCGGTCGTCCAGCTCCTTGCGCCGCACGTTCACCGCGCGCCGCCCGGCCGAATCGTCGAACATGGTGAGCCAGTCGGTCTCCCCGACCAGCTTCTCGACGTCGCGCGGCGCGACACCCGCCGCGTACGCGCCGCCGACGAGCGCCCCCATGCTTGTGCCCGCGATGCAATCGACCGGCACGCGCAGCTCCTCGAGCACCTCGAGGACGCCGAGGTGCGCGCCCCCGCGGGCGCCGCCCCCGCCGAGCACGAGCCCGATGCGCGGCCGGGCTCCGGCCTGCGGCGCGGCGAGCGCCGCGGCGAGCAGCAGCGCGGCGCAGGCGGCGGCCCTAGACGCGCAGCGAGAACGGGGTGAAGCGGGTGTGGCGGTCATAGTAGTCCTCGTGCTCGGCGCGCTTGAGCGCGCCCACCACCGCATAGGTGACCGGCGTGAAGACGACCTCCACGCCCACCTTGCCGACGAACTGGGCGAGCATCACGAGGGGCAGCTTGTCGTTCGGGATGATGCCGGTGCCGTAGAACGCGAGGGGATAGAAGATCAGCGAGTCCACGCCCTCGCCGAAGATCGTCGAGCCGATGGTGCGCGTCCAGAGCCAGCGGCCCGCCGTGAGGATCTTCATCTTGGCGAGCACGAAGGAGTTCACGAACTCGCCGCAGAAGTACGCGATCATCGAGGCGGCGGCCACCCGCCACGCGGAGCCGAACGCGGTCTCGTACGCCTCCTGGTTGTGCCAGAAGGGCGCCGGCGGCAGGCGCACCACCACCCACGCCATGAGGGAGGCGAAGGCGAGCCCGCCGAAGCCCGCCCAGATCACGCGGCGGCTGCGCGCGTAGCCGTAGACCTCGGTGAGCACGTCGCCGAAGACGTAGGAGACGGGAAAGAACAGCACGCCCGCCCCGAAGGTGAGCGTTCCCACGATCGGCGCCTGGACCTGCGCGATCTTCGCGGGCCCGATCAGGTTGGAGCAGATGAGCACCACCACGAACGCGGCCATCACGAACTCGTAGTACTTGTACGTGCGGCTCGAATGCGAGGTCATGCGGTGCGCTCCCGGCTCGTCGTGGTTCTTTGCCTCAACAGCTCGAACAGGGCGATCGATCCGGCGGTCCCGGCGTTGAGGGATTCGACGGGGCCCGCCAGCGGGATGCGCGCGCGCAGCTTCGCCGCCGCGAGCACGCCGTCGCTCAATCCCGCGCCCTCGTTGCCCACCAGGAGCGCGACGCGCCCGCGCAGGTCGAGCTCGTAGAGCGAGCGCTCGCCCTTCCCCGCGAGCGCGACGCTG
>DATIVM010000451.1:0-10814 GCA_035465975.1 Usitatibacter sp. | reverse complement strand
CGATGTGCTGGCTGTTGAGGAGCGCGAAGGCGACGGCCGCCGGCTCGTGGCGCTTGAGCCAGCAGGAGCCGTAGACAAGGAGGGCGAAGCTGGGGGCGTGGGACTCCGGGAAGCCGTACTCCCCGAACCCCTGGATCTGCTGGTAGATCTGCTCCGCGAACTCGCGCGCGTAGCCGCGCTCGAGCATGCCGTTCACGAGCTTCTCGCGGAACGGCTCGATGCCGCCGCGCCGTTTCCACGAGGCCATGGCGCGCCGCAGGCGATCGGCCTCGCCGGGCGTGAACCCGGCGGCGACCACGGCGAGCTGCATCACCTGCTCCTGGAAGATGGAGACGCCGAGCGTGCGCCCGAGGACCTTCCTCACCTCCTCGCTCGCGTAGGTGACGGGCTCCGATCCCTCGCGCCGGCGCAGGTACGGATGCACCATGCGCCCCGTGATCGGGCCGGGCCGCACGATCGCCACCTCGATCACGAGGTCGTAGAAGCGCTCGGGCTTCAGCCGCGGCAGCATCGCCATCTGCGCCCGCGACTCGATCTGGAAGACGCCGATCGTGTCGGCGCGCTGGATCATCTCGTACACCTTGGGATCTTCCGGTGGGATGTTCGACATCGAAAGCGGCCGGAATGGGGACGGGCCACAAGCGCGTGAACCGTGGTCCGTCCGCGCTCCATTGACCAGGTCGATCGCGCGGCGGATGCACGAGAGCATGCCGAGGCCCAGCACGTCGACCTTGAGGAGCCCGAGCGCGTCGAGGTCGTCCTTGTCCCACTGGATCACGGTGCGCTCCGGCATGGACGCGTTCTCCACGGGCACCAGGCGCGAGAGGCGGCGGTTGTCGATCACGAAGCCGCCGGGATGCTGCGAGAGGTGGCGCGGGAAGCCGACCAGCTCCTGCGTGAGCTCGATCACCTGGCGCACCACGCGGCTCGAGACGTCGAAGCCGGCCTCGGCGAGGCGCTTGCCGAGCGCGGCGCGGTTGTCCCACCAGGAGAGCGATTTCGCGAGCAGGTCCACCTGGTCGAGCGAGAGCCCGAGCGCCTTGCCCACGTCGCGCAGCGCGCTCTTCGGCTGGTAGGTGATCACCACCGCGGCGATCGCGGCGCGCTCGCGCCCGTACTTGCGGTAGATGTACTGGATCACCTCCTCGCGCCGCTGGTGCTCGAAGTCCACGTCGATGTCGGGCGGCTCGTTGCGCTCCTTCGAGACGAAGCGCTCGAAGAGCACCGACATGCGGCCGGGATCGACTTCCGTGATGCCCAGGCAGTAGCACACCGCGGAATTCGCCGCCGAGCCGCGCCCCTGGCAGAGGATGCCCTCGCGCCGGGCGAAGTCGACGATGTCGTGCACCGTGAGGAAGAAAGGCGCGTAGGAAAGCTCGGCGATGAGCGCGAGCTCGTGCTCGACCGTCTCGACCACGCTGCCGGGCGCGCCCTGCGGGTAGCGCCGCGCGAGCCCTTCGTACGCGAGCTTGCGCAGGTGGGTCGACGGCGTCTCCCCCGGCGGCACCAGCTCCTCGGGATACTCGTAGCGGATCTCGTCGAGCGAGAAGGCGCAGCGGCTCGCCACGTCGAGCGTCGCGGCGAGGAGCCGCGCCGGGTAGATGCGCGCGAGCCGCCCGATGGAGCGCAGGTACCGTTCGCCGTTGGGCTGCAGCTCGCGCCCCGCCTGCGCGAGCGGACGCTGCAGGCGGATCGCGGTCATCACGTCCTGCAGGCGCTTGCGCCGCCGCTCGTGCATGTGCACGTCGCCCGCCGCGGCGCAGGCGAGCCCCAGGCGCGCGCCGAGCGACTCGAGCCCGGCCATGCGAGCGCCGTCGTCGCCCGCGCGATGCAGCTCCACGGCGATCCAGGCGCGGCCGGGAAAGCGCGAGGCGATCCAGGCGCCCTCCTCCGCATCCGGGCTCGCCGCGGGAAGCCACAGCGCGAGCAGCCCCTCGGTGTCGCCCGGAAAATCGGCGCGCGTGGCGCGGTACTCGCCCTTGGGCGCGGCGCGGCGCGCGCGCGTCACGAGCTCGCAGAGCTTCTCGTACCCGGCGAGGGAAGCGGCGAGGAGCACGAGCCGCAGGCCGTCCTGCAGCGCGAATTCCGATCCGATCGCGAGCTTGAGCCCGACCTCCTTCGCCGCGACATGCGCGCGCACCACGCCGGCCACCGAGCACTCGTCGGTGATGGCGAGCGCCGCGTAGCCCAGCTCGGCCGCGCGATGCACGAGCTCCTCGGGATCCGAGGCCCCGCGCAGGAACGTGTAGTTGGTGACGCAGTGCAGCTCCGCGTAGCCGGGAGTCACGCGAAGACTCCGTGCAGGTACCAGCCCGCGGGATCGCGATGCTCGCGGAAGATCCAGAACGTCTCGCCGCGCGCGTTGGCCGCGACGTAGTAGTCGCGCCGCACCTCCTCGCCGTCCCACCATCCGCACTCGATGCGCTCGGGCCCGGCGCGCATCTCGAGCGGACCCTGCAGGCTCGGCGCGCCCTCCTGCACGATCAGGCGCTGCGGGCGCTTCAGCAGGAAAAGGGGACGGACCCCGTTTTCCTTTTGGCGGAACCGGCGCTCGCTCTTGCGGGAAATGGGGTCCGTCCCGATTTTCCAGTCGCGCTCGGGACGGTGGTCGTCGGCGAGCGCGATCGCGAAGACGCGCTCGCGGCCGAGGCGCGCGGCGAGGCGCTCGAGGAGCCGCTCGCGGTCGAGGGCCTGCTCGCGCTCGCCGGGCAGCCACGCGACCGCGCGCGGCGCGCGCGCGAGGAGCGCATCGGCGCGCAGCTCGAGCGCGACGGCGGGCGCGGCGAGCGCGAGGCGCGCGAGCTTCTCGCGCGCGATCGAAAGGATGAACTCCGCCTCGCGCTCCGGCGAGGCGAAGTCGAGCGCGACGCGCGTGCGCGCCTTGCGCGCGTGCTCGAGCGTGAGCACGAGGCGCTGCACGCCCGCCACGCGCCCGCGCAGCGTCCCCTCGAGCTCCGCGAGCATGCGGCGCAGCGGGAACGCGAGCGCCTCGACCCCCTCGGCTTCGGCGGGAAGCTCGAGCCGCGAGCGGAAGCGAGGCGGCGGCGCGTAGGGCACGCGCGGATCGGCGATGCGCCCGGTGAGCCGCCCGAGCGAATCGGCGATGTCGGGACCGAAGCGGCGCGCGATGCCCTCGGCGGGAAGCGCGAGCGCGTCGCGCACGCGCAGGATGCCGAGCTCGGCGAGGCGCGCGAGCGTCCTCTCGGGCCAGTCGAGCAGGAAGAGCGGGAGCTCGGCGAGCCGCGCCTCGAGCTCGGCAAGCGTGAGGCAGCCGCGCGCGCGCAGGCCCCGAGCCGCGGCGCGCGCGAAGAGGCAGGCCGCGAGCGGCGTGGGCGCGATGCCGGGCGCGACGCGCAATCCCAGCTCGCGGGCGCCGTTCCTCACGCGCGCGGCGAGCTTCGCGTGGCCGCCGAAGAGGCGCAGGCTGGATTGCACCTCGAGGAGGAGGCCCTGCGCTTCCACGCTCACCATCGGCGTGAACTGTCCCGCCCATGCGGCGAGGCGCTCGAGCGCCTCGCGCTCGGCGAGCGGATCGCGCGCGGCGACGCGCAGGCTCCCGGCGAGCGCCTTCGCCGCCGCCACCGCCTGCCCTTCGCGCACGCCCGCCGCCTGCGCGGCCGCGTTCGCGCAGGCGACCACCGGACGCTGCGCGGGGCCTTCCGCGATCGCCATCGGCTCGCGCATCGCGCCGGCGCGCTCGGCGATCTGCAGCGGCAGCGAGGGCAGCTCGAGCGCGAGCCAGAGCACGGCGCGTCCTCCTCAGGCGGCGAGGCGCGGAAGCGGCCGGGAAGGATCGGCGGGGACGAGGGGCGGCTGCGAGGCCGCTTGTTGATGTTGTTCCGGAAGGACGCCGCGCGGGCGCATCGCGAGCTGCAGGCGCACGGGTACCGCGAGCGGCGGGCCGCGCCGCTTGGGGATGCGCACCGCGAGCGCGCCCTGCTCGTTCGCGAGCGCGACGCGCAGGTGCGCCGGCGTGGAGGCGCCTTGCGCGGCGGTGGAGCGGTAGAGGACCGCCATCGAGCGGCCCGCCTGCGCGGCGAGCTGCAGGCGGCGCAGCCACGCGTAATCGCCGGAACGCCCGCTTGCTCCCCCGGCGAGCCCGTTCGCGAGCCACAGGAGCACCGCGCCGCAGGCGCCGGAGCGCAGCGACTGCTCCGCGGCCCAGAGCGCGTCTTCGCGGTGCGCGGGCTCGATCACGAGGCAGCGCTCGAGCGCGATGCCCGCGGCGGCGAGCGCCGGCGCATAAGGAAGATGCGGCGCTCCGATCCACGCGATGAGGCGACCGCCTTCGGAGGCGCGCGCGAGCGCGCCGCAGAGGAAATGCACCTCGCCGATTCCCACCGCGTCGTGCAGCACCTCGGAGAGCGTGCCGATGGGCCAGCCGCCGCCCGGCAGCTCGCGGTCGAGCGCGGCGTGGCCGGTGGGCGCCACCTCGTGCACCGCCTGCTCGAGCTCGCCGCCGCGCCACACGCCGGGCAGGCGGGCGAGCGCCTCGACGCAGGCCCTCATCCCGCGCCCCGCGTCGCCGAAAGGTTGCGGATCACGCCCACCGCCACGCCCTCGATCTCGAGCGGCTGGCGCTCGAGATCCAGGTGCAGGGTCTGGAAATCGGGATTCGCGGGAATGAGCTCCGCCTTGCGGCCGCGCAGCCTCAGGCGCTTCACGGTGACGTCGTCGCCGAGGCGCGCCACGACGATCTGCCCGCTCTTCGCCTCGCGCGTGCGATGCACGACGAGCCAGTCGCCATCGAGGATGCCCTCGTCGCGCATCGAAAGCCCCTTCACCTGCAGCAGGTAGTCGGCGCGCGGGCGGAAGAGGTCCGGATCCACGGGATAGCGGCCGAGCAGGTTCTCGATCGCGAGGATGGGGCTGCCTGCGGCGACGCGGCCGACGAGCGGAAGCCCGCTCTCCTCCTTCACGCGGATGCCGCGCGCGAGGCCCGCGGCGAGCTCGATCGCACCCTTCCTCTCCAGCGCGGCGAGGTGCTTGAACACCGCGTTGGTCGAGGCGATGCCCAGCGCGCGGGCGAGCTCCGGGCGCGAAGGCGGCCGGCCGTGCTCGGCGATGTGGTCGCGGATGGCCTCGAGGATCTCGGCCTGGCGGGAGGTGAGCGGCGTTTCCATGGGCTCCCCGGGGAGAAAACCGGGATGGTGATAATCCTATCACCCCGGCTTCCGGCCGCGCAATGGCGCGCGGGGCGAGCCGCCCGGAGGGACTATCCGGGATCGAGTCCCCGGAAGCGCGTGACGATCGGCTGGGCCTCGCGCGCGATCTCGTCGAGCCCGCGCGCCTCCTCCGCCGCCAGCCGGTGGGGATAAGGAAAATGCGTCGACAGCACGCCCGCCATCTGCGCGTGCGTCGAGAAGAGCGGCGTCGACTGCACCGCCCGGAAGCGCGCGGCGCGCGCCGCATCGATGTAGGGCCCGAACTGCCGATCGGCTTCCACGTCCTCGATCACCACGCGGTGGCGGAAGCGCAGTGCGCGGGCGCAGGCGGTCTCGTCACTCCGGCGCACGACGCCGAACCGGTCGAGCACCGGCTTCTCGAAGCCGCGATGCACGACGATGTGCAGCGATTCGGAGTCCGGATCGAGGAGCTGCACGTTGCCTATGCTCGTCCCCGAGAGCCGCAACGCGGTATCGAGGAGCTCGCCGAGGCGGACCTCCAGCTCCGCGCACTCGAGGATGCTGCAGGGCGAGAACCAGGCGCGCAGCGCCTCGGCCACGCCTTCCGCGTCGAGCACGCGATCGCAGGCGCCGGCGCGGATGATCGGCTCGGCCATTCCCCAGTGCGCGGCGGTGGCGCGATCCAGCACGAGGACGGTGCCGCCCTGCTCCCTGACCGCCTGCGCGCCCTGCACGCCGTCGCCGTCGAAATTGCCGAGCACGATGCACAGCGCCCGCGAACCGTATTGGGTCGCGACCGAGGCGAGGAAATGGTTCTGCGGCTGCAGCGCGCTGCTCTCCGGCCCGTAGGGCGCGAGCGTGATCGCGCGCCCCTCGACGAGGAGCGGCGTGCGGCCGGGCGGAGGAAGGTACACGCGTCCCGCCTCGATGCGATCGCCGGGCGAGGCGTTGCGCACGTCGAGCCGCGTCTCGCCGGCGAGCTGCGCGGCGAGCGACGCGTGGCATTCCGCGAGGCAGACGATGGGGACGGGAAAATTTACCGGGAGCCGCCCGAGCAGGCGCCGCATCGAGTTGACGCCGCGCGGGGAAGCGACGATTGCGATGATGTCGTAGCGCATGCGTCGATCTTAACCGAGGCGCGCCCGCTCGCCCTTTTCGAAAAGGCCGTGTCGCAAGCCCGCTGGACGCAACGCAATCGAGATGGGGCGCACGGAACGCGCGGAATTCGTCGGCATCGAAGATGCTGCCGCATGGATGCTCGCGGCGGTAGGATGGAAACGGGAGGACAACGATGACGGCGTGGAATGTCGCGGAAGCCGATATGCACGTGGTAATTTTGTCTCGTTAACGAATCCCACCGGGGGAGCGGCGGGCGGGATTCCACCTTCATGCGCAAGTACGAGAGCTTCGCGGGAAAAGGCACGGGACGGCGCGCGCTGCTCGGATTCGGCATCGGCATGCTGCTGCTCGCCGTGCTCGGGGGCGCGCTCTACATCGCGGCGCAGCGCGCGCGGGTGGACGGAGCGATCGCCGATTCTTCGCTGCAAGTGCTGGATCGCCTCGCGCGCCTCGACGCCGCGGCACTCCTGCTGTGCGCCGTGATTCTTCCGGTGTACGTCGCCTTCGCCCGGCAAGCGCGATCGCGCGAGCGCGCCGAGAGTCGCATGGTGGAGCTCGCCGAGAGCCTGCCGGGCGCCGTCTTCCAGGCGCGCGTGTGGCCGGACGGCGCCATGCGCTACGAGTTCCTGAGCAGCAGCGCGCGCGGCGTGCGCGGCATCGAGCCCGAGACGGCACTGCGCAACGCGGGCAGCGTGGTGGAGACGATCCACCAGGACGACCGGAAGACCTTCCTCGAAACGATCCGGTGGGCGGCGACCAAGATGCGGCCGGTCGACATCGACTACCGGATCCACCACCCGGAGAAGGGCCTGCGATGGATCCGCTCGGTGTCCGCCCCGTCGCCGCAGCCCGACGGCTCCGTGCGCTGGAGCGGCCATTGGGCCGACATCACCACGCAGAAGGAGATGGAGGCGGGCCTCCTGCGGGCGATGGAGGAAGCGGGCGCCGCGAACGAAGCGAAGAGCCGCTTCCTCGCCACCATGAGCCACGAGATCCGCACGCCCATGAACGGCGTGCTCGCGATGCTCGAGCTGCTCTCGCTCTCGCGGCTGGACGAGGAGCAATCGGCGAGCCTCGCCGTGGTGCGCGAGTCGGGCCAGGCGCTGCTGCGCATCATCGACGACATCCTCGACTTCTCGAAGATCGAGGCCGGCAAGATGGACATCGTGCCGCAGGCCGCGAGCATCGCGCGGATCGTGGAGCGGGTGGTGAACATCCACTCGGGGGGCGCGAGCGCCAAGGGCCTCGCGCTCACCACCTTCGTCGACCCGTCGCTCTCCCCCGCCCTGCTCTTCGATCCGCTGCGCGTGCAGCAGATCCTGGGCAACCTCGTGAACAACGCGATCAAGTTCACCGAGCGCGGGAGCGTGGAGATCGGCGTGCGGCTCGTCGCGCGCCACGGGTACGACGAGCTGGTGCGGCTCGAGGTGAAGGACAGCGGCATCGGCATGACGCCCGAGGAGCAGGCGCGCGTGTTCGAGGCCTTCACGCAGGCGAGCATCGAGACCACGGGCCGCTTCGGCGGAACCGGCCTGGGGCTCGCGATCAGCCGCCAGCTCACCCGGCTCATGGGCGGCACGATCGAGATGCGCAGCCGCGCGGGCGCGGGCACCGAGATCCGCGTGACGCTCCCGATGAGGAGGGCGCCGGTCGAGGCGCTCGCGCAGCCCGGGGCTTCCGGACGGACGCCCGCGCTCGCACGGGGGCTTCCGCCGCCCCCGCCCGAGGTTGCGGCGCGCGCGGGAAGGCTGGTCCTCGTCGTGGACGACCATCCCATCAATCGCATGGTGCTGCAGAAGCAGGTGAACGCGCTGGGGTTCGCGTGCGAGGTGGCCGAGAGCGGCGCCGAAGCGCTCGAGAAATGGGGCGAGGGGCGCTACGCAGTCATCCTTCTCGACTGCAACATGCCGGAGATGAGCGGCTACGACGTCACGCGCGCGATCCGCGCGGCCGAGGCCCGGAGGGGACTTCCCGGGACGCCGATCGTCGCGTGCACCGCGAACGCCATGGTCGGGGAAGCCGAGCGCTGCCTCGTGGCCGGCATGGACGACTGCCTCGTGAAGCCGATCGAGCTGCAGCAGCTCGCGGGCAAGCTCGCGCGCTGGATCGGCTCGGGCCCCGTCGAGCTCGCCACACTCGAGGAGATCTCGGGCGGCGATCCGGCCCTCGCCCGCGAGATGCTGGATCGTTTCCGCCGCTACAACGAAGACGACACGCGCCGGCTTCGCGAGGCGTGGCGCGCGCGATCGCTGGCCGACGTGATCGCCGCGTGCCACCGCATCAAGGGCGCGGCGAAGACCATCGGCGCGCTGGCCCTCGCCGGCGCATGCGAGGACGCCGAGCGGGGTGCGCGCGCCGCCGACTGGACGGGGATCGATGCCGCCATGCGCCATTTCGAGCGGGAGCTCGAGCGCCTCGAGGGCTACATCGAGTCGTCGAGGGCCGCGGCATGAGCATGCCCACGACGGCGGGCGCGCTGCGCTTCCTCGTGGTGGAGGACCAGGGTTTCCAGCGCTGGACCGTGGAGCAGCTGCTGCGCAGCCTCGGCGCGGCCGAAGTGCATTCGGCCGAGGAAGGCCGCCAGGCGCTCGAGATCATGCGCAACGCCGATCCGCCGATCGACGTGATCGTCACGGACCTCAACATGCCAGGCATGGACGGGATCGAGTTCATCCGCCACGTGGGCGAGATCGGCTCGCGCGCCTCGATCCTCCTCGTGAGCGAGCAGGACCCGACGCTCCTCGAATCGGTCGCCGCGATGACGGAAGCGTACGGCGTGGGCTTCCTGCAGGCGCTGCGCAAGCCCCTGACCGCGCAGAAGCTCGCGGACGCGCTCACCCTTTATCGCAAGCCGGTGGATGCCGTCGAAGCACCGCGCGCCCTCACGCTGCGCGAGATCGACGCGGGCATCCGCAACGACGAGTTCGCCCCCTACTTCCAGGCGAAGGTCTCGCTCGTCACGGGGCGCATCGAGGGCGCCGAGGCCCTCGCCCGCTGGCACCATCCGCAGCTGGGAGTGGTTCCCCCGTCGCGTTTCGTGAGCGTCCTCGAATCGAGCGGCAAGATCGACGCGATGACGATGGCGGTGCTGCGCAAGTCCGCGGAGCAATGCCGGTCGTGGCGCGCGCGTGGCCGGCCGGCGACGGTTTCGGTGAACATCTCGCTCACGCTGCTCGTGGACGTGGGGCTCGCGGACCGCCTGCACGACGTCGTGGCCGAGCATGGCCTCGCCCCCGCCGACATCGTGCTCGAAGTGACCGAGACGGCCGCGACGAGCCACCTCGCGCACGTCCTCGAGAATCTCTCGCGGCTGCGAATGAAGGGCTTCGGCCTTTCCATCGACGACTACGGCACCGGCTACGCGTCGATGCAGCAGCTCGCGCGCATCCCCTTCACGGAGCTGAAGATCGACCAGTCGTTCGTGCGCAGCGCCGTGAACGGCGGCTCGGCCCGGGCGATGGTCGAATCGAGCCTCGAGATCGCGGCGAAGCTCGGCATCGGCGCGGTGGCCGAGGGCGTCTCGAACGAGGAGGAGATGAAGCTGCTGCGCGCGCTCGGCTGTCCCCTCGCGCAGGGCAACTACCTGCTCGAGCCGCTGCCCGGCCCGGAGTTCGCCTCGATCCTCGAGCGCCACTTGCGCTCGCGCGCTTCCCGCTAGGCCCGGCCGCCCCGCCCGGCGGAATTCAGCCCCCCGAATCCGCGCGTCGAACAAAACGCGGCCCAAGGGTCGGCGGCTGGATTACAATCCATTCGCGCCATGCCCCGCCAACTATTTCGACAAGAGGCGATCGACGCCCAGCGCGAGAAGTTTCTCGGCGAGGCCATCATCGCCCGTCCCGTGCCCGCCTGGGTCTTCACGCTCCTCGCCGCGGGAACGGCCGTGCTCCTCATCGCGGTCGCCGTATGGGGCCAGTACACGCGGCGCGAGCGGGTGGAAGGCTACCTCGCCCTCGACGCGGGGGCGGCGCGCGTGCTGATCCCCGACGTGGGGCGCGTCACCGAGCTCTTCATCAAGGAAGGCGACGAGGTGAAGGCGGGCGACCCCATGGCGCGCATCTTCCTCGACCGCTCGACCGTCTCGGGAGGCTCCGGCAACGCGGCGGTGGCCGCGGAGATGGAGGCGCGGCGCGGCCTCCTCGAGCGCGAGCAGTCGCAGCTTCGCGACCTGGGCACCCAGCAGCTCGAGCAGGTGCGCCGGCGCGTGAAGGACCTCGGCAACGAGCTCGCGCAGATCGACGCGGAAATGAAGCTGCAGCGCGTGCGCATCAAGAGCGCGCGCGACCAGCTCGAGCGCTACAAGGGGCTCGCGGGCGAGAAGCAGTTCGTCTCGGACGCGCTGGTGAAGCAGAAGGCGGACGAGGTGACGGACCAGGAGATCAAGCTGCAATCGCTCATGCGGCAGCGCTCGCAGGTGGAGCGCGACCTCGGGGCCGCGAAGCTCGAGGAGCCCAGCGTGGAGCTGCGGTCGCGCACGCAGGTCGAGCAGGTGGCGCGCCAGATCAGCGAGCTGCAGCAGGGGCTCACGCAATTGCAGGCGCGCACCGAGACGGTGATTCGCGCCCCGGTGGC
>DATIVM010000450.1:0-3053 GCA_035465975.1 Usitatibacter sp. | reverse complement strand
ACCTCGACCGCGCGCTCGTGCAGTACACGGGCCGCTTCCCCGAGCGCTACAAGGTGAAGCGCACGCGCAAGCGCTATCTCTTCAAGAAGGCGATGGCGGGCATCCTGCCGCCGGAGATCCTCGCCAAGAAGAAGCAGGGGTTCGGTTTGCCCGTGAGCGTCTGGCTGCGCCGGACCGGCCCGATGCGCGAGCTCGTGAACGACGTCGTGCTCTCGCCGCGCGCGCTCGCGCGCGGCCACTTCGACGCGGGCTTCGTGCGGCGCCTCATCGCGCGCCACGAGCGCGGCGCCTGGGACCACGCGCAGGAGATCTTCCGCCTGCTGATGCTCGAGCTCTGGCAACGGGAGCACCTCGATGCGCACGCCTGACCCTTCGCGCTCGGTGCTGATGGTGCTCGAGGCGACGTTCCCGCCGGTCGGCGGCGGGGGCGCCGAAAGCCAGGTGCTTTCCCTCGGGCGGCGGCTGCGCGAGCACGGCTACGCGGTCACCGTGGTCGTGCCGCGAGTGCCGGGCGGCCCGCAGGCGAGCCGCGAGCAGGTGGACGGGCTCGACGTCGAGCGCATCGGTTACCCGCGCATCCGCATCGTCGGCGGGATCGTGATGCTGCTGCGCCTCGCCGCGCTCCTCGTCGCGCGCCGCAAAGAATACGGGGCGATCCACGCGCACATCGCGCACAACATGGCGGCGGTGTCCTCGCTCGTCGGCCGCGCGCTCGGCAAGCCCGTGCTGGTGAAGCTCACCGGCATCCACGAGATGGTGGGCGGGATCCTCGACGCCCATCCCGGCCTCGTGGCGCGCGCGCGCCGCGTCGCGATCCGGCGCGCGAGCCTGGTGCAGGCCACGAGCACCCGCATCCGCCACATGATGATGGACCACGGCTTCGACCCGGCGCGCATCGTGCTGCTGCCCAACGGCGTCGACGTCTCGCGCTACGCGCCGGCGCGCCGCGACGAGGCGCTGCGGCGGCGGCTGTGCGGCGATGCAAGCCTCGTGGGAATCTTCGTCGGCCGGCTCGCGCCGGAGAAGGGCCATGCGACGCTCCTCGAGGTCTGGGCGCGCGCGTTCGGCGCGCGGCCCGAGGCGAAGCTGGTCCTGGTCGGCGACGGCACGCTGCGCGGCGCGCTCGAGCGGCGCGCCCGCGAGCTCGGCATCGACCGGCACGTGGTGTTCACCGGCCACGCCGACGACGTCCCGCCGCTCCTCGCGATCGCCGACTTCGCGCTCCTCACCTCGCTCGGCGAGGGACTCTCGAACTCGCTGCTGGAGTACATGGCCGCGGGCCTTCCCGTCGTGGGCTCGCGCGTGAGCGGCACGGAGGACTTCGTGCGCGACGGCGAGAACGGCTGGCTCTTCGAGCCCGGTGACGCCGAGGACCTCGCGCGCTGCCTCGCCGCGGTCGCGGCGCAGGACGCGCCGCGGCTGCGCGAGATGGGCGAGCGCGCGCGCCGCGACATCGTGCGCAGCGCGTCGCTCGAAGCGGTCACCTGCCGGCTGCTGCGCTGCTACGGCCTCGACGAGGCCCGCGCCGCCGTGGCGGCGGACTAGGGGAGCGGCCATGTGCGGAATCGCGGGCATCGTCTCCCTCGCCGGCCGGGCGCTCCGCGCCCCGGCGATCGCCGAGGCGATGTGCGCGCAGATCGTGCACCGCGGCCCCGACGACCAGGGCGTGTACCGCGAGCCCGCCGCGCAGATCGGCATGCGGCGCCTGAGCATCATCGATCTCGCCGGCGGCCACCAGCCGATCCACAACGAGGACCGCACGGTGTGGATCGTCTTCAACGGCGAGATCTACAACTTCCGCGAGCTGCGCGAGGACCTGGAGCGGCGCGGGCACCGGTTCTACACCCGCACCGACACCGAATGCATCGTGCACGCGTACGAGGAGTACGGCGACGCCTTCCTCGGGCGCCTGCGCGGCATGTTCGCGCTCGCGATCCTCGACCGCGCGCGCGGCCGCCTCGTCCTCGCGCGCGACCGCCTCGGCAAGAAGCCGCTCTACTACGCGCGCACGCCGGGCGACACGCTCGCCTTCGGCTCCGAGCTCAAGTGCCTGCTCGCGGTGCCGGGCTTCTCGCCCGCGGTCTCGAAGGAGGCGACGCGCGAGTACTTCGCCCTCGGCTACGTGCCCGGCCCGGGGACCATCTACGAAGGCGTCATGAAGCTGCCTCCCGCGCACTACCTCGTGCTCGAGAAGGGCCGCATCGCGGTGCGCCGCTACTGGCAGCTCGAGTTCGGGCCGAAATGGACCGACGGCGAGGAGGCGCTGCGCGAGCGGCTCCTCGCCGAGCTCGACGAGGCGGTGCGCGTGCGGCTGGTGAGCGACGTGCCGTTCGGCGCGTTCCTGAGCGGCGGCCTCGATTCGAGCGTGGTCGCGGCGCTCATGGCGCGGCACCTCTCGCATCCCGTGAAGGCGTTCACGATCGGCTTCCGCGAGGCGCGCTTCGACGAGGTCGCCGACGCGCGGCGCGTGGCCCGGCACATCGGCGCCGAGCACCACGAGCTGGTGGTGACGGCGGACGCGGCCGAGCTTCTCGAGCGGCTCGCGTGGCACTTCGACGAGCCGTTCGGCGATTCGTCCTCGATCCCGACTTTCCTCGTCTCGCGCCTCGCGGCGGGCCACGTGAAGATGGTGCTCTCCGGCGACGGCGGCGACGAGGGCTTCGCGGGCTACGAGCGCTACGCGAAGTACATGAAGCTCGACGCCCTCGCACGGGCGAGCCTCGGGCTCGCGCCCGCGGCGCTCGCCGCCGCGGCGCGGCTCGCGGGCGGGCGCCTCGGCGAGCGGCTGCGCCGCATCGGCGCGCGCACGGGCCTCGCGTATCCCGAGCGCTACCTCTCCGGGGTGGCGCTCAGCACCGCGGCCGACGTGAGCCCGCTCCTCTCGCGCGACGTGGCGGCGGCCGACCCGTACCGCTCGGTGCGCGGCCATTTCCTGCGCGAGGACGTCGCGGACCCGATGGACCGCGTGCTCTCGGGCGACATGGCGAGCTACCTCGTCGACGACATCCTCGTGAAGGTCGACCGCATGACGATGGCGAACTCGCTCGAGTCGC
>DATIVM010000449.1:0-3817 GCA_035465975.1 Usitatibacter sp. | reverse complement strand
GCTCGGCGATCGCCACGTAGTGGTCCACGTCCTTCGCGACGAGCGCGTCCTCCACGCCCAGCACCCGCAGCATCGCCCGGCTCTGGCGGCCGCGCATCAGGCTTCCGGGAAGCGTGACCACGGGAAGCCCGCTCGCGAGCGCATCGAGCGACGTGTTGCCGCCCGACCAGTGCACCGTGTCGAGCATCAGGTCGCACACCTGGTTCAGGCGCAGGTATTCGCCGTGGGGCATGAACGGCGCGAGGAAGCACGCGCGCTCGTGGAAATCGAGGCCGCGCCGCTCGAAGGCCGCGGCGAGCCGCTCCGCGAAGGCCTGCGTCACGTTCTCGTGGTGCGAGGCGAAGAGCACGGCGACGCCGCGCGGGTCGCGCTCGAGGACGCGCGCGACGATCTCGTCGTTGTCGGGGTGGATCTTGAAGAGCGACTGCGGCAGCAGGTAGAGCGTGCGGTCCTCCGGGAGGCCGAAATCCGCGCGCGTGCGGGTGGACTCCGTCCTCGGCACCGCGTAGCGCGTTCCCAGCCCGGGCAGCAGCGCGAGCCGCTCGCTGTAGTGGCGCTGGGCGTCGGGCGGCTCCATCTCCTCGCAGGAGATGAACCAGTCGATCTCCGGGTGCCCCGTGGTGTCCGGGTGGCCCCAGCCGGCGCACTGCACGGGCGCGAGGCGCAGCGACGCCAGCGTGAACGTCTCCGGATGCATGCCGAGCTCCGGATACACCAGCACGTCCAGATCGTCCCCGGCGACGCATTGCGCGAGCACATACCCGGGACGGCCGGGCAGGTGGCGGAACTTCGCGGCCGCCGCGGCGATCGCGCGCGTGTCGTCCGCGATCCACTCGTTCGTGTAGTACACGAACGTCTCGAAACGTTCCCGGTCGAGCGCCGTGATCCACGAGGCGAAGTAGCGCCCGGCGGTGCAGTTGAAGAAGAAATGGCTGAGGAAGCCCACGCGGATTCGCCCGGCACCGCGACGCCTCGGGCGCGGCGCGTAGAACTCGGGCACCGCGCCGGCGAGCACCCCGCGCAGGAACTCGCCGTAGCGGCGCTGCAGGTCGACGTCGTCGCGCCCCTGGTACGCGAGGTAGAAATTGGTCCAGCGCGCGTCGGCGAGCGCGGCTTCCGGTCCGGCGAAGCGCAAGCCGGGCGATGCCTCTCGAAGCCGGTCGAGCCCTGCGGAGAATTCGGCCCTCGTGCGCTCCAGCGCCTCGACGCTCGCATGGATTTGCGGCAGCAGCAGGTTCGCGGGAAGCGCCGCCCGCAGGCTCGCCGGGAACTGGGTCCAGATGCGCCGGTACTCTTCGCGCGCTTCGCGATACCCGCCGCTCCCCGCCACCGCGTCGGCGAGCGCGATGCGAATTTTCACGTCGCCGGGCGCCGCGCGCGCCGCGGCCGAATAGGCGGCGAGCGCATTGGCGGTCTCGCGCTTCTGCGAATGCAGGTCGCCGACGAGGAGCCAGGCCTCGGCGTACGACGGATCGAAACGGACCGCGCTCTGCGCATGCTGCAGCGCGAGCTTCGCGTTGCCGCGCAGCTTGTGGATGCGCGCGACGTTGAAATGCGCCCGCGCGTAGCCGGGATCGATGGAGAGCGCATAGTCGAAGGCGCGCACCGCCTCGTCGAGGCGATCGAGCGACTGCAGCGCGAACCCCAGGTTGTTCCAGGCGCCCACGTGCCGCGAATCGGCGGCCACCGCCGCCTGGAAGTCCTTCGCCGCCTCCTCGAACCGCCGCTGGTCGAGGCGCACGCGGCCGAGCTCCACGAGGCACGCGGCCCAGCCGGGCTTGGCGGCGGCCGCGCGCGCGAGCACCTGCTCCGCCGCATCCAGGCGCCCGAGGTCGTGCAGCACGCTGCCCTGCACGAGCAGATACGGGGGCTGCTCGCCCGCGAGCTCGATGGCGCGCGCGATGCTTCGGAGGGCCCCGTCGAGGCGGCGCGCCTGGTGCTCGGCGATGGCCTTCATGTGCCAAGCGGGCGCGAGCCCCGTCTCGCGCAGCAGCACCGCCTCGTAGGCCGCGATGGCGCCGGCGAGGTCGCCCGCGCGATGCAGGCCCCGCGCCGCCTCGAGAAGGTCGCCCGCCTCCTCGCGCTTCACGACGGCCTCCCGCGGCCCGGGATCCACGCATGGGGAAGCCCGACGAGGCCGTAGTCGCGCGTCTCCCCCGTCACGACGAACTCGACCTCCCACGTGTCGAAGAGCCGCAGGCCCTCGGCATCCAGGGTGTGGATCCGCATCCGGTACTTGCCCGGAAGGAGCGCGAGCGCGTCGAAGCGCACCGCGAACGCGAAGCGGCGCGCCTCGAGGCGCAACGGCCGGAAATCGCCCTCGTTCGAATGGGACCCGTACACGGGCGTTCCGTCGACGCGCACGATGCCGAAGAGGAGGACCGGGGGGCGGTCGTCGGGCTCGTAGGCGACACCCTGCAGGACCAGCGCGTCGCCGCGCCGGAACTCGCGCGCCGCGGCCCCGTCGACGCGCTCGATCCACGCCGACTCGATGCGCGGCAGGTGTCCCTCCGCCCGATGCGCCTGGCGCGCCGCGGCCGTCTTCTCCTCGTGGTACGTGAGGTATTCGCGCGTCACGTCGAAGGCGCTCCCCTGCAGGCGCGCGGCCCCCTGGTGGATCCACAGGGCGCGGCGGCAAAGCGTCTGCACGTGGTACATGCTGTGTGAGCAGAGGAGCAGCGTGCCGCCCGAGCCGAGGTAGGTCTCGAGCCAGGCGATGCATTTCTTCTGGAACGACTCGTCGCCCACCGCGAGCACCTCGTCGGTGATGAGCAGCTCGGGCTCGAGCGCGGTGGCGACCGCGAAGCCGAGCCGCACGACCATGCCCGACGAGTAATGCTTGATCGGCTCCTCGATGTGCTTCCCGATGTCGGCGAACTCGACGATGCGTCCGACCTTCTCCCGCGCCTCGCGCCGCGAGAGCCCCATGAGCGCGCTCGACAGGTAGATGTTCTCGAGCCCGGTGTAGTCGGGATGGAACCCGGTGCCGAGCTCGAGGAGCGCGCTCACCCGGGCCCGCACCTCCACTTGGCCACGGCTCGGCCGCACCACGCCCGCGATGATCTTGAGGAGAGTCGACTTGCCCGCGCCGTTCTCCCCGATGATGCCGAGCGACTCGCCGCGCCGGACCTCCAGGTCGATGGAATCGAGCGCGCGGAAGTGCGGCAGGTTACGCCGGCGGAAAAGGAGCGCCGCGAGGGTGCGCAGCCGGTCGCCGCCCGTGGAGACGCGCGGATAGTCCTTCGTCACGCCGCCCAGGTGCACGAGCAACTCGCCGCTCACGCGATCGCCCCCATCGCGTTCAGGTCCTCGTGGAAGCGCACCGCCTGCTCGCGCGTCGCGAGCCGGCGCGCAAAGGAGAACGAGGGCCCCTTGGGCGCGGCGAGGCGGGGAAACTTGCGCATGAAGCGCTGGGCGTAGCGGTTCCAGTCCTCGTCGAAGCGGCCCTCGCTCGCGTGGACCGCGAGGATCCCGGTGCTCACGGCGATGCGCAGCCCCGCCAAGTGCGCGCGGTACACGAAGTCGAGGTCGTAGAAGTGGAAGCCGTCGAAGGTCTCCGCGTCGAAGCCGATGGAGAGCGCGGCCGGGCGCTGGACCGCGACGAGCAGACCGTCGAGAGCCTGCATGCCCGGGAGCACACCGGTCGCGAGCGAGTAGACCGCCATCTTGATTCCGTTTTCCGCCGGGTACGCCACGACGCCGAAGAGGTGCGGCTGCCCGGCCCAAAGGACCGCGGGCCCGCTCACCAGCCGGCTTCCCGCCACGCCGACGATCTCGTGTCCGTCCAGCGCGCGCTGCAAGGCCGCGAAGGGGTCCG
>DATIVM010000448.1:0-3423 GCA_035465975.1 Usitatibacter sp. | reverse complement strand
CTGCCGCTGGTACTGCTTCGAGGAGGTCGCGTGCGAGAGGTCGACCATCACGTGCTGCGCGAGGCCCGCCGCGGCGAGCTCGCGGCACGCGGCCTCGATGCTCTGCGCGTCGTAGTTCGGCGTCTTCCCGCCGCGCAGGATCACGTGGCAGTCCTCGTTGCCCGCCGTCTTGAACACCGCGACGTGGCCCGATTTCGTGACCGAGATGAAGTGGTGGCGCGAGTTCGCCGCCTTGATCGCGTCCACGGCGATGCGGATGTTGCCGTCCGTGCCGTTCTTGAACCCGACCGGGCACGAGAGGCCCGAGGCGAGCTGGCGGTGCGTCTGCGACTCGGTGGTGCGCGCGCCGATGGCGCCCCAGGCGATGAGGTCGGCGATGTACTGCGGCGAGATGAGGTCGAGGAACTCGGTGCCGCAGGCGAGCCCCAGCGCGTTGATCTCGAGGAGGAGCTTCCGCGCGAGGCGCAGGCCCTCGTTCATGTCGAAGGTCTCGTTCAGGTGCGGGTCGTTGATGAAGCCCTTCCAGCCCACCGTCGTGCGCGGCTTCTCGAAGTAGACGCGCATCACGATCGCGAGGTCGTGCTGCAGGCGCTCGCGCTCGCCCGCCAGGCGCCGCGCGTACTCGAGGGCCGCCGCGTAGTCGTGGATCGAGCAGGGCCCGACCACCGCGATCAGGCGGTCGTCGGCGCCGCGCAGGATGTCGTGGACGGCCTTGCGACCCTCGAAGGTGGTGCGCTGCGCGCGGTCGCCCGACGGGAGCTCGCGCATGACCTGCATGGGGGCGAGGAGCTCGTCCCCCTGCTCGATGCGGACGTCGTCGGTCCTGTAGTGCGTCATCTCCGTCGCCTGGTTGCGTCGCTCCCGCGCAGGCGGGAATCCGTTCCTCGGCCCATAAACAAAAAACCGCCAGTTTTCGGCTGGCGGTCTCTCGGGAATCGTTGGCTACATCCGGCTCAAACGCTCTCGACCGCCTCCGGCGTGAGATGGAAGTACCAGAAAAAATACGCACGAGCCGTGTTCATGGAGAGGAATGCTAGCATACCCGCGGATGAAACGCTCGCTCGCCGTGCTGCTCGCCGTGCTCGCCCCGCTCGCCGCGGCGGCGGCCGAACCCGTTCCCCCGGGAACCGCGCCCTTTTCCGTGAAGCTCGAGCCGAAGGACGTGCACGAGGAGTGCATGCACCTCGAGGCGGGCGAGAAGCGCAATTGGTCCTGGCGCGCCGACGGCCCCGTGGACTTCAACATCCACTACCACGAAGGCGAGGACGCGCGCTTCCCGGTGAAGCGCGACGCCATGCGCGGCGACGGCGGCACCTTCACCGCGAAGGTCGCGCAGGACTACTGCTGGATGTGGACCGCGCGCGACAAGCCCGTCGAGCTCGAGGGCCGCATCGCCGAATAGAAAAACGGGGTCAGATTACTTTTCCCGGCGGCCGGAAAAAGTAATCTGACCCCATTTCCGCGTTACGCGGGGACGAACTTGAGCGCCACGCCGTTGTTGCAGTAGCGCTTGCCCGTGGGCGGCGGCCCGTCGTCGAAGACGTGGCCCTGGTGCCCGCCGCAGCGCGCGCAGTGGTACTCCGTGCGCGGGATGACCAGCTTGAAGTCGGTCTTCATCTCCAGGTGGCCGTGGATGAAGTCGTAGAAGCTCGGCCATCCGGTCCCGCTCTCGTACTTCGTCTTCGACTCGAAGAGCGGCAGGTCGCAGCCGGCGCACACGAACGTGCCCGCGCGATGCTCGGCGAGGAGCGGGCTCGTGCCCGCGCGCTCGGTCGCCGCCTCGCGCAGCACGGCGTACTGCTGCGCGCCGAGGCGCTTCTTCCACTCCGCGCTCGAAAGCGTGAGCTTCTTCACCGGCGCGTCCGCGCCGTCGGCCGCGCCGGCCGCCTGCCGGCCCGCGATGAGCGCCGCGAGTCCCGCCACGAAATGACGCCGTCTCATGGTTCCTTTCACTCCTGTCGAATGGGCGAACAGCATTGGGTCGCGCCGCATTCCCCGAACCTCACGCCGTCCCTCCGACGGTGAGGCCCTCGATGCGGATGGTGGGCTGGCCGACGCCCACCGGCACGCTCTGGCCGTCCTTGCCGCACATGCCGATGCCCGCGTCGAGCGCCATGTCGTTGCCGATCATCGTCACGTGCGTGAGCGCGTCCGGGCCGTTGCCGATGAGGGTCGCGCCCTTCACCGGGTAGCGGACCTGGCCGTCCTCGATCCAGTAGGCCTCCGAGGCCGAGAACACGAACTTGCCGTTGGTGATGTCGACCTCGCCCCCGCCGAAGTTGACGGCGTAGAGGCCGCGCTTCACCGAGGCGATGATCTCCTTCGGGTCCTTGTCGCCCCCGAGCATGAAGGTGTTGGTCATGCGCGGCATGGGAATGCTCGCGTACGACTCGCGGCGCCCGTTGCCGGTCGGCGCGACGCCCATGAGGCGCGCGTTGAGCCGGTCCTGCAGGTAGCCGCGGAGGATCCCGTCCTCGATCAGCACGCTGCGGCTGGTCGGATGTCCCTCGTCGTCCACCGAAAGCGATCCGCGCCGGCCGGGAATCGTGCCGTCGTCGATCACCGTCACGCCCGGGGCCGCCACGCGCTGGCCCACGCGGCCGCTGAAGGCCGACGTTCCCTTGCGGTTGAAGTCGCCCTCGAGCCCGTGGCCGATCGCCTCGTGGAGCAGGATGCCCGGCCAGCCCGGGCCGAGCACGACGCTCATCACGCCCGCGGGGGCGGGCCGCGCCTCGAGGTTCACGAGCGCCTGGCGCACGGCATCGCGGGCGAGGCGCTGCAGCAGCTCGTCGTCGTAGAACGCGTAGCCGGTGCGGCCGCCGGCGCCCTGGTGGCCCTGCTCGCGCCGCTCGTCCTGCTCGGCGATCACCGTGACCGCGAGATGCACGAGCGGCCGGACGTCGGCCGCGAGCGAGCCGTCGGCGCGCGCGACCAGCACCACGTCGTATTCGCCCGAGAGCCGTCCGATCACCTGCTTCACGCGCGGGTCGGCGGCTCGCGCGTAGCGCTCGAGCGCCTCCAGGATTCGCACCTTCGCGGCATCGTCGAACTGGGCGACCGGATCGATGGGCGCGTAGAGCGAATGGCCCAGACGGACCACCGCCTGCCCGGGCGCGCGGTCGCCGCCCTGGGCGGCGATGGCGCGGGTCACCCCCGCCGCCGCCTGCAGCGCGTCGGGCGTGATGTCGTCGGCATAGGCGAAGGCGGTCTTCTCGCCCGCCACCACCCGCACGCCCACGCCCTGGTCGATGGAGAAGCTCCCCGACTTGACCTGTCCCTCCTCGAGGGTCCAGCTCTCCGCGCGGTTGTACTGGAAATAGAGGTCGGCGTCGTCCGCCCGGTGCGCGAGGATGGTGCCGAAGACGTTGCGGGTCGCGGTCTCGTCCACGCCGAACGGCGTGAGGAGGGTCGCCCTGGCGATGT
>DATIVM010000447.1:0-11257 GCA_035465975.1 Usitatibacter sp. | reverse complement strand
TCCGGCGCGGGAGCGGGCGCGCGGAAGAGGTCGGGTTCATGGCGAATCCTTCACGGTCCATACGCTGCCGTCGGGCCGCAGGTAGAGGCGGTGCTGCTCCTCGAGGTTGAAGGGCCGCGATCCGATGCGGCCGAACACCGCGATCTGCCCGCCGGTCTCGTCCACGGCGCGGTCGCGGTCGAGGCCCTTGGCGAGCGCCGTGGCGGGCGACTTCGTGTCGCGCCACGCGATGAGCTGCGGGCGCGGCTCGGGGCTGAAGCCGTAGAAGCGCGGCTGCGTGTCGGGCGCGATGAGCTGGATCACGTCGAGGCCGTTGCGGCCGTCGGCGACGTAGGCGAAGAGGGAGGCGTTGGTCGCGCCGACGATCACGTCGCGCGCGTCGTCGATGCGCCCGTTCGCCGTGAACTTCGTGTAGAGCCGCGGATGCTCCGCGCGCTCCACGTCCACGATGGCGAGGCCCTCGCGCCCCGCGGCGACGTACGCGTAGGTGCGCGCCACGTAGACGCGGCGCGCATCGGCGAGCGGCACGCGCGCGCCCTCGACGAGGCGCGCCTTCTCCGGAACGGTCACGTCGACCACCTCGAGCCCGGCCGCGCTGGCGACGAAGAGATAGCGGAACTGGAGCGCGCTCGCGCGCGCGTCGGGGAGCGCCACCTGCGCGGCGACCTTCGGCGCGAGCGGGTCGTCGAGGTTCACGATCACGATCCCGCGCGGTGTGGCGACGTACGCGTAATAGCCGCCGAGCGCCACGTGGCGCGCGCCGTCGAGGATGCCGCCGGGGTTCCACGTGAGCGCCCTCTTCAGGAAGTTGTTGCGCGGCTCGCCGTCGGCGAGCGTGTCGACGTTCACCAGGATCAGGCCCTCCACCGCGTCCGCGATCACCGCGTAGTGGTAGATGGGATGGAAGGCCTGCTCCTGGTTCGCCTTGCGCATCGCCGCATCGGCGTTGCGCAGCGGGCTGATCGGCTGGTCGGTGGGCAGCGCCACGCAGGCAGCGTTCTTCGAGGCGATGTGGGTGTCGTGCCCCAGCGGCGAGAACGGCGCCGTGAGGATGCGCTGCGAGACGCCCTTGTTCGCGATCGACGCGACGTCGTAGACCCGCATCCCTCCCGCGCCCTCCGCCGAGTACAGGTATTCGCCGCGCAGCGCGACGCAGCCCACCGGACCTGCGGCCGCGTGGTCGTGGGCCTCCTCGAGCCGCCGCGAGCGCTTCAGGTGCGCGGCGTACCAGTCGGGGTAGGCGTAGCGGTGCAGGTAGCTGCCGATCACCGCCTGCGGCTCGTCCCATTCCGTGACGCGCACCGCCTCGACGTTGCGCTCCTCGCCGAGCCAGGCGTTCAGGCCCACGAAGTTCACGAAGTTGGTGCCCTGCAGCAGGAGCTGCGCCATGATCGCGTTGTTGTCGTTCTTCTCCGAGACGTGGCAGTCGCTGCAGGTCTTGGTCTCGGTCTTGCGTTCCGTGTGGGGATAGTGCGGCGCGAACGCCTGGGACGAGAAGCCGCTCGCCGCCATGGGCGCCTGCTGCACGTAGATGTGCTCGCGGTTGATGTTGGTGGACGAGAGCACCAGCGCCGACGAGGAGCGGACCGGCGCGATGCGCCCGCCCTTCACGGAGCCGTGGATGCCGAGCTGGAACATGTCGGTGCGCGCGACCTGCGGATTGTAGGTCGCGTAGTTGCGGGTCTCGCCGCCCTCGTAGTGCAGGCGCGGGGTCTTCCAGTTCGCCTGGATCGGCAGGTGGCAGCCGGCGCAGCTCGTGGTCCACGACAGGTGGCAGCTGAAGCAGGTCATCTTGTCGTTCGGGTGCGCGTATTCCTTCGTGCCGGGGCCCCACTCGCCGCGGCGGCCCGACTCGCCCGCGTGCATGAGCTTCGCGCGCGCGGCCTTCTCGTTGTAGTGCGGGTTGCCCGGCGTGACGGTGTCCTTCACCAGCGTCATCTCCCACTCGAGCTTCGGGTCGACCGCGGAGCGCTGGTAGAGCCTGCCGTTGCGCCACTCGAAGCGCCTGCGCCCATCCTGGGTGCGCAGCAGCGACATGTCGAGCCCGCCGGGCCGCGCCGCCGGCCCCGAGGTGCGCAGCGTCGGATAGCGGTCCACCGTGCCGTGGCAGTCGGCGCAGTCGATCTCGATCGCGTCGGCCACCTCGCCGTAGATGTGCCCGTTGCCGTGCATGTCCTGGGCGAAGTGGCAATCGACGCACACGAAGCCCATGTCGAGGTGGATCGAGGTGAGGTGCACCGCCTTCGAGAACTTGCGCGGGTCGTCGTCGGCGACCACGTGCCCGTCCTTGTCGAGGAGCGCGCCGCGGCGGTCGCGCTTGAATACCCAGCGGAAGTTCCAGCCGTGGCCGTGGTAGTCGGCGAACTGCGTGTCCTTGAGCTTCGGGTTGAGGCTCGACACGTTCTCGGAGAACTTCGGGTCGCCCCAGTTGCCGCGCGTCGCCGCCTCCTCCGGGTTGCGATCGAGGATGCGCCGCGCCTCCTCCGCCGTCGGGTATTTCTGCTTCTTCGGCCACATCGCCGGCGCGTCGCTCTCGTAGTCCCACATGATCGTGCCGTAGAAGCTGTTCACGAACACGTTGGGCTGGTGCATGTGGCACACCATGCACTGCGACGACGGGATCGCGCGCGTGAACTCGTGGCGCAACGGGTGCCCCGCTTCGGCCCTCGGGATCGTCGGATCCTTCGTCGCGGTGCGCCCGTCGTGGCCGTAGCGCGCGTAGCTCGCCGAATGCGCCGGGTCGCGGTCGTTCGCGTAGACCACGTGGCAGGCGCTGCAGCCCGAGGAGCGGTAGTCGCCGGGCTGGTCGTTGGTGCCGAGGAACCAGAGGTGCGGGTCGTTCAGCCGCGTCTTGGTGATGTTGATGATCGGGACCGCGATGCGGCTTCCCGTGCCCCGCCCGCGGTTCGACTGGCGGATGTCGGGCCGCCCCGGCTCGTCCAGCTTCTGCAGCTCGCCGGAGGCGTTGGGCAGCCCGATCTCCGGGAACTGGCTCGAGATCACGCGCCCGCCGCGCTCGAACACGCGGAACACGTCGGCCGGCGGCACCGACTCCCACGCCGGCATCGCGGTGATCGAGGCGACGATGCCGCGCGAGGCGAGGAACGCGTCGGGCTTCACCGGGTTCACGAGCGAGGCGGGTTGGCCGTCGCGCGTGTACGCCTCGCCGAGGATCGTGTGCTTGGTCGGCAAGATGCCGTTGTTGTACGCCGCGGCCGCCCAGAACATGGCCGCCGTCGCCATGAGGCTGCGCTCCGAGGCCTGGACGATCGCGAGGTGGCACGCGCCGCACGCCTCGCGCGCGATGCGCAGGTCGCCCGGGTTGATGAAGCGGATGAACTCGGGGCTCTCGCGGTTGAGGAGCGCGTACGTGCGCGGCGGGTTCGCGCTCGAGGGCCAGTTCCACGCCTTCTCGTCGCGGGGCAGCACGTGCGCCTTGCGCATCGCCTCGAGGTACGCGGCATCCGCGCGCTTGAGCCCGCGCGCCTGCACGCGCGCATCGCCGCCGTGGCAGTCGGTGCAGCCCAGCACCACCGCCGGGTTCTGGTGCATCGTGTGGCGGTCCGTCGCGGTATGGCAGCTTTCGCAGCCGGCCGACTTCCGGCGCGCGTCGGCTTCCGTCTGCGAGGCGGGCGCGGGCGGCGCGGGCGCGGCGTGCACGGCGCACGCGACGATCGCGATGAGGAAGGCGGCGGCGCGGATCGCGATCGGGCCCACGCTCAGAACGCCGCCACGAGGTTCACGAGGATGGAGTACTGCGGCCCGCGCTCGCCCTCGTCGTAGAGCTGGCGCAGGCCCCTGCCGGGGAGGAGCACGGCGGCCGAGGCGTTGAGCACCACGTTCTGGCTCATGAACGGGCGCCACTGCACCGCGGCGGAGACGTCCCAGCCGATCTCGCTCGCGGGCGGCGCCTGGTTGCGCAGGACGCCCAGCACCGTGGTATCCGCGAAGCGCAGATGCGAGACGTTGCCGATCACGCGCAGCTCCGGCGTGAGGTCGGCGTCCGCACCCGCGCCCAGCAGCACGAGCCCCGGGTTCACGAAGTTCGACTGTCCCTGGTCCTTGGAGGAGCGCAGGCTCGCGAGCACGCCGTTGCGCCCGGAAAGCGTGACGCCGCCCCCGCCGGTGAGCGGCACCGCCTGGCGGATCCAGAAGCTCGTCTCGGCGCCCGCGAACTGCGGGTTCTCGAGGATCGCGTCGAATCCGGTGGCCTTGCCGTCGAAGGGATCCTTGTCGCCGCTCTGGAAGAGCGCGTTCAGCCGCACGCGCAGCCAGTCGATGTCGCGCGAGAGCTCGGCGGCGGCGAAGCCCGCCCGAATCGCCTGCGAGCGCTGCGCGATGGGATTGCGCGCGTCGCGCCCGAGCGCGGCGTAGAGCGAGGCCGTGAGGTTCCAGCGCCCGAAGTGCCCGTCGCCGTTGTAGCCCAGGTACGCGACGCGGTAGTCGTGGGCGCGGCCGTCCCCCTGCACCGCGGGCCGGACGAGGAAGCCGTTCGCGTCGTAGAACTGGCCCTCCCCTTCGCGATTGTCGTCCAGCACGACGGTCGCCTGCGAGGTGAAGCCCGGCGTGGGGAAATCCTGCCGGTACGCGTTGGCGACCAGCAGGTCGTCGCGCCGCGGGCGCCTGCCGAGGTCGTTGAGCCCGGAGTTGGTGTCCTTCTCGAGGCGCCGGAACCAGGCGAGGTTGTACTGCCAGCGGTTGTCGTCGCGATTGCCGAACAGGCGCGCGCCGAGCGCCGCATCCTGGAACAGGAAGCCGCGGAAGTCCGACTGGAAGGGCTGGATGCCGACGCGCACCGAGTCGAAGTCGTAGCGCGCGGAGACGTTGCGCAGGTGCACGTCGGCGAACGCCTCCTGCAGCGAGGCGTGGCTGTCGTCGCGGGTGCGACCCTTCGAGGGATCGATGTGCAGCGCGCGGTTCTCCTCGGCCCGCGAGTGGTTCAGGTCGAACGCCGGCGTGAGGCGCAGCTCGTAGTCCGGCGGCCGGAAGGTGGTATCGCCCTTCACGAGGGAGATCGTGGCGATCACGGTCTCCTCGAGGGTCGCCTGCGCGCCGCGTCCGAACACGTCGTTCGCGCCGGGACGCGCCGGGGCCTGCGGCGCCACCGCCGTGGGCAGGCGCCGGAGCTCCATCACGGTGTCGGACACGGCGCCGAGGGCGAGGAACCAGTCGGGCTCGAGGCGTCGCGCGAGGTTCGGGAAACGCTCGTGCATCCACCGCTCCGATGCGATCGGAAGGTCGCCCTTGAGCGCGTTCTGGTGATAGGGGTCGTACCACGGGAAGCGGAAGCCGAGCGCCTGCATGATGCGCCAGCGGTCGGGCACCGCGATCGATTCGCGCGGCAGCGCCGGCGCGGGCCGCGGCACCTGCAGCGGGTCGACCGGCGGCGGGAAGTAGCGCTCCGGCTCGCTCGGCCCGGGGCGCCTCTGGCCGATCTCGCGGTCGGGCTGCGCATCCGGCGGGAACTTCTCGTCGGCGAGCGCGGGCGCGGCGCACAGGATCGTCATGCCGGCGAGCGCGGCGAGCCGCCAGCCGCCGCGCGCCCGCCAGGCGCAAGCCGCGTCATTGCCCGGCGCAGGCATTCTCGTCCGTCGAGTCGAGGAACGGCGCCTGCGGGCATTGCACATACCGCAATCGCACGCCCTGCGGCGCGAGCTGGTCGGCACGCATCGCGGCCGGCGCGTTGCCCAGGGCACCGCCGAGCGCCTCGCCGGCGTGCGCGATGCCGAGGAAGGCGATCATGTCGTCCTGGTCGACGCCGTCGCCCGAGACGCCGACGGCGCCCACGAGGCGGTTGCCGCGATAGACGGGAAGGCCGCCGGGGAAGATCTGCGCGCCGTCCGCGAGCGGGGGGTAGCCGTCGGCGCCCGCCACTCCCGCGGGCAGCCGGCTCGCGCAGCCGGTGGAAAGGTCGCCGAGGACGCCCTTGACGATCTGGTTGTGGACCAGGTCGAGCTGGAAGCCGACGTTGAACGGGCTCCATTGCGCGAACGGCGTGGAGAACGGCCCGTGCGGCTTCCCGTCGATGCCGTCGGGATAGAACGGCCGGTGGAGGTTGCCGATGGCGCGCGTGCTGAACGCGGTGGCGCCGGTGAATGAGCTCGCGTCGCCGAGGAACGCGCGCGCGTCATCGAGATAGCGGGCCAACGGAACGTCGGCCGTCGAGGTGAGGTAGCGGGCGGGCAGGAAGGAGCGCATCGCATCGGCGGCGCCGGGGCTCGAGAAGAACATCGCGGTGCGCGCCTTCTGCACCGCGACGTCCACGCCGAAGAGGGCGCCGTCGGGGGTCCGCACGAGACCCAGCACGTTGCCCGCGAGGTCCACGACGGCGATCGTCACCTGCGCGCTCGACCCCAGCGGCCGGCGGATCTGGGCGCGCGCGTGCCGCGCCACCGCGAGCGCCTCGGCGAGCAGCGCCTGCACCTCGGCGGCGCGAAGGTCGCCGGCGCCCGGCGCCGCCGCGCGCGGCGGGTAGCGGTTCGCGTTCGCGGCGTCCACCAGGATCCATCCCTGCGCGGCGGCGAACGCGCCGTCGTCGGGACGCACGCCGGAGGCCGCGGTGCCGTACGCGACGCCCGCCTGGATGTCGCCGGCCGTATATCCGTCCACGGCGACGAGCGAGCCCGGCAGCGCGGCGAGCGGCGGGGCGGCCGGCGGATCGGTCCGTGTTGCGGTCGAATCCACGTAGCGGAAGGTGCGGCCGTCGGCGGTGATGCGGTCGGCGCGAATGTCGTCGGGCGCGGGAAACCCCGCCGTCCCCGCGACCGCCGCGATCTCCTCGTCGCTGGAATCGGTGTCGCCGATCTCGCGGTCGAGCGAATAGAGGCCGTCGGCCTCGACGCCGATGCCGCCCACGAGGACGCCGTCCTTGTAGAGCGGAAGCCCGCCGGGGTCGGCGGCGAGCCCGAGCGGCGAGCGTTTGGGTCCCACCGTGCCGTGCGTGCGGTTGCGGTTGACGTCGGAGCACGTGAGCTGCGAGAACTGCACGCCGTAGAGCGGTCCGCCGGGCTCGCCCAGCTCGCCGGGGTCGAAATGCTCCTGGATGATCTGGCTCGCGGTGCGCGTGGTGAACGCGTGGCCCTGCGACGAGAGGTACGAGCCGGTGAGCGCCTTGGCGATCGCGGCGAGCGTCGCGGGGACGGTGCCCTGCGCGATGCCGTCGAGCCCGCCGCTCACGCCGAGGCCGCTCGCGATCGCGATCGTCGCCGGCGCGCCCGGCATCGAGTAGACCGCGAGCACGTTGCCCACGCGATCCACGACCGCGACGTGCGCGTGCATGCCGCGCGCCTGCGCCTCGGCGACCGCCTGCGCGAGGATGCGGCGCACGTCCGCCTCGGTGAGGAGCGGCGCGCCCGCGCACGGGCCGGCGCATGCGGGGATCGCGGGGCTTCCGGAGGAACCGGAGCAGGCGGCGAGGCCGATGCATGCGATCGCCGTCGCGGCGGCGGCGAAGGACGCGAGCCTAGCGCGCAACGGCGACCCTCCCGACCGTCGCGCCGTTCCACGGCAGCTTCGGATCGTGGAAGCCGTGGCACAGCAGGCAGTTGGAGGTGACCTTCTTCGCCGCCGGCGTCGACCCGCCGTGGCACTTGCGGCAATCCTCGATGGTCGGCATCGCCAGGTCGTTCGCGCTCTTCGATTCGCGAACGTCGTGGCAATCGGTGCAGCGCGAAGCGGCGTGGGCGCGATGGTCGAAGCGGGCGTGCGGCATCCAGCGGTTGCCCGTGCGCACCGGCTCCACGCGCCATTCGAGCGTTTCGCCCTTGTCGACCTGCGTCACCGTGTGGCACGTCTTGCACACGCGCACCGCGAAGAGGTCGCGGGCCACGCGCGTCGCCTTGACGCTCGCGAGCCGCAGCGCTGCGCGCCGATCTTCGTCGCCGGGGTCGCCCACGCGGCGCAGCAGGCCCTCGCCCGGCACGCCGAACGCCTTCTGGAAGCTGTCGCGCGTGCCGTTGAGCGCCAGGTTGCCGTAGAACTCCGCGATCACCGTGACGGCGTCCGCGGTCTTGCCGTGGGGCACCTCGCGCGTCGTGACCGCCGGCTCGAACTGCAGCCGGTGGCAGCGCTGGCAGTCGCGCGCCATGGAGATGGGCTCGAAGCTCCGGCCCGAAGCGTCCGGATGGTGGCAGCTGCAGCAATCTAGCTTCACGCGTCCCTCGTCGGGCGAGCGCACGCCCTTCGGGTCGAGGTGCGGCTTGTGCGGATAGATCAACGCGGACTTGCGCGTGAGCGGCGTGCGATCCTCGCGCACCCGCCGGATTGCCGCGCCGTCCGGAATGGAGACGCGGAAAGCCGGGTGCGCCTTCGCGAAGTCCGACACGTTTTCGGCGGTCGCCTCCGGCACGCGCGCGCGCAGGTCGCGATGGCACTCGACGCAGAAGCGGTCGTCGTCGCGGAACACCGGCTTGATGCCCTTGTGCTCGCGATGGCAGCTCGCGCAGCGCGAGTCGCCGAAGAGCGCCGCCCGGTGCAGCTGCGGGGCGACGTGGTGGCCCGCGGAGCGGTGGCATTCCAGGCACGCCGCGTCGCGCACGTGACGGAACGGCCGCTCGTGGCACGCGGCGCATTTCTGCTCGATCGGCTGGTGCGCGAGGATCAGCGGACCCGGGTCCCACACGCGGTCGCCCACCGCGGATTGCGCCGCGACCTTGCTCCACGGAAGGTGGAAGACCCGCCCGGCGGGAATGAGGAGGGCGAACACGAGCACGGCGAGGCCGAGCGCCCAGGCGGCGCCTCGCTTGGGGATGCCGAGGGCGGCGAGCGTGAGCCCGGTGCTGCGCGTGGCGATGTCGGCGGTCGCCTCGAGCGGGCGCACCTGCTCGACGGCGATCGCGCCGTCGTAGCCTTCGGGCGCCGCGATCGCCCGCATCCGGTACGGCCCGATGTCGATCGGCACGCCGGGCTTCATGCGCACCGAGTGCACCGTCTTGCGCGTGATGTCCTTGCTGCCGCTCTCGCCCTCGATGTACACGAGGCCGTCGCGGTTCACGATCATGCCCTGCGCGAGGGGCACGCGCGGGTCGGGGAGGTGCAGCTCGCAGGCGGCGTTGCGCCCGACCCGGATCCAATCGGCATTCACGGTCCGGCGCGTCGCCGCGGCTCGCGCTCCCGAGCCGGGGACACCACGGAACTCGATCAGGATCCTCACGGGGCGGCGGCTACCAGTAGAGGAACACCGAGACCACGTGCGCGGCGAGCGCCACGAGCAGCGCGATCGCGAGCGGGACGTGGACGTAGAGCCACAGGTCGAGCAGCGCCTTGTGGCGAAGGTGCCGGCGCGCACGCGCGAGCAGCTCGTTCTTGCGCAGCATCTGCTCGTAGACCTCCTTGTCGAGCTTGGCGGCCTCGTCGGTGAGGCGGCGCGCGATCGGCTGCCATTCGCGAAGGGCCGCCGCCGTCGCGCAGCGCGGGTCCTTGCCGGAGACGAGCCGCCAGGCGCTGCCGCCGAGCCGCGTGCCGGCCACCGAGCGCTCGACGAGGACGACCAGCGAATCGGGCAGCGACATCGCCTTCTCGCGCATCTCGCGATCGAGGTCGCCGATGCGAAGCAGCACGGATTCGAGCGTTTCCTCGCCCAGGTTCACCGTCATCGCCTCCGGCACCCGCAGGTACAGGAAGACCCCGTAGAACCCGCTCGCAACGACGAGGAGCATGAGCACGTAGGCGAGCGTGTGGATGTTCCAGCCGACTTCGAAGCCCGCGTGGAGGGTCGCGACCACCACCAGCGCGGTGCCCAGGTACACGTGGGCCGAAAGCCAGCCCTGGACGGTGCCCGCGTTCGACCGGTACCTGCGCTTGCGCACGCCGTACCAGAGGAGCCACAGGATGAGGATCGCCCCGATGGTGCCCAGCGTGTAGCCGAGCCAGGTGCCGCCGTAGGGCTTCACCGGCGGCCGGTGCCAGAGATACGCGATCGAGACGATGGTCGCGAGGAGAAGGCCGTACTTGAGCCAGCGGAAGTTCGCGTACTCGAGGATCGAGTAGTGCCTCACCTGCCGCTCCCTCTGCGGGGACTGGACGCCGGATTCTAGCGGAGTTGCGGCCGAAAAGTCCGCTTATCGCCGACGAGCGGCCGCCGGAGGGCCGCGCGCGCGGGCGCGAGGAGGATCAGGGCCGGTCGCACACCGGGCTGCCGCGGTCGAAGACGATGCGCCAGACGCCGGGCGACTCCCGCCGCCAGATGGAGTTGAACCGCGCGACGATCCTTCCGCGCGGGTTCCTCACCGGACCGGTCGAGAGGGCGAGCGTTCCCGAATCGAGGACCTCCACCCGGTCGGGTTCCCACGAAAACGGCGCCTCGGAACCGTGGAAGAACCGCGCCCAGCGCTCGGCGACGATGCGCTTGCCGCGCAACGGCTCCTCGCCCGAGAAGAAGATCGCCTCCTCGGCGAGGAACGACGCGAACGCCTCGGGGTCGCGGTCGGCCATGGTCTTCGCGAACGCGCGCTCGGTCGCCTCGACCTGCCGCGCGAGCTCGGCGCGGGAGGGCGAGCCGCCGGGAACGGCGCTCGCGCAGGCGAGGAGCGCCGGCAGCACGCAGCAGGCGGCGAGCCGCGCGACGACCTTCACGCGGGCCGCGCCTCGTCGGGAGGAACGTGCAGGACCACGGCGCTCTCCGGCCTGTGGGGGACGCGGCATTCTGGGACGCCGCCCGGGACGCGTCAACGCGCCCCTTCAGCGAAACAGCGCGAGCGCGGCGACCGCGGCGAGCGCCGCCGCGGACACGCAGATGGCGACGATCCCGAGCGTCCAGTGGCGGCGATTGGCGGCTTCGAGGTTCACCGCGGCCTGGTCGAGCGCGACCACGACGCGCTTCAATTGCTCGGCAAGCTCGCGGATATGCCCGGTATCGCGGGCCGCGGCCTGCTGCAGCTCCTCCACCTGGCGCTGCAGGATCTCCACCTCGGCGGCGATCGAGTCGGCGCGCTTCTTCGTGAAGACCGGCGTCACCAGCGAGACGAGCGGCTCGATGTAGGGGACCACGGTCTTCAACGTCGCGAGCCACGTGGCGGGCACGCCGATCCTCACCTGCGCAGGCAGACCGCGCGATTCTCGTCCGGCCGCGCGGCGCGGTCAACGCGCGCCGCCCCCTTCGGCATGCCGAGCCCGAGCTTCGCGGTGAGCCGCATCGCGTCGAACGGCGCCTTCACCTTGGCGTCGTTGTCGAAGTAGCAGTACACGTCGCGCGACTTCCGCGGCGGCGGGGGCGTGCTGCTGGCGCGATGGCTGTCGTCGGCGGACTGCCCGCCGCTCA
>DATIVM010000446.1:0-3824 GCA_035465975.1 Usitatibacter sp. | reverse complement strand
TCGCGCTCAAGATGATGGGCGACATCCAGGAGTATTTCGTGCGCCACGACGTGCGCAACTTCTACTCGGTGTCGATCTCGGGCTACCACATCGCCGAGGCCGGGGCGAATCCCATCAGCCAGCTCGCCTTCACGCTCGCGAACGGCTTCACCTACGTCGAGGCCTACCTCGCGCGCGGCATGTCGATCGACGACTTCGCGCCCAACCTCTCGTTCTTCTTCTCGTTCGGCATGGACCCCGAGTACGCGGTGCTGGGGCGCGTGGCGCGGCGCATCTGGGCGGTCGCCATGCGCAACCGCTACGGGGCGAACGAGCGCAGCCAGAAGCTCAAGTTCCACGGGCAGACCTCGGGCCGCAGCCTGCACGCCCAGGAGATGGCGTTCAACGACATCCGCACCACGCTGCAGGCGCTGATCGCGATCTACGACAACGCGAACAGCCTGCACACCAACGCGTACGACGAGGCGGTGACCACGCCCACCGAGGAGTCGGTGCGCCGCGCGATGGCGATCCAGCTCATCATCAACCGCGAGTGGGGCCTCGCGATGAACGAGAATCCGAACCAGGGCTCGTTCATCCTCGAGGAGCTCACCGACCTGGTCGAGGAGGCGGTGCTCAAGGAGTTCGAGGCGATCGCCTCGCGCGGCGGCGTGCTGGGAGCCATGGAGACGGGCTACCAGCGCGGGAAGATCCAGGAGGAGAGCCTGTACTACGAGCACCGCAAGCACGACGGCTCCTATCCCATCGTCGGCGTGAACACCTTCCGCAACCCGCACGGCGACCCGATCCCGGCGAAGCTCGAGCTCGCGCGCTCCACCGAGGAGGAGAAGCGCGGCCAGCTCGCGCGGCTGCGCGATTTCCAGTCGCGCCACGCGGCCGAGTCCCCGGCGCTCCTCGAGCGGCTGCGCGAGGCGGTGATCCGCGACGGGAACGTGTTCGAGGTGCTGATGGACGCGGTGCGCGCCTGCTCGCTCGGGCAGATCACGCGGACCCTCTTCGAGGTCGGGGGACAGTACCGGCGGAACATGTGAGGATGCGTTGAAGGTCCTGCTCGCCGAGGACGACCTGCGGCTGTGCTCGCGACTCAGGGACGATCTCAGGCGCCGCGGCTACGCGGTCGACGTCGCGCACGACGGCATCGACGCCGAGCACCTCGGCGACGAAGTGCCCTACGACGCCGTGATCCTCGACCTGGGGCTCCCCGGCCGCCCCGGGCTCGAGGTGCTGCGCCACTGGCGCTCGCGCGGCAACGCCGTCCCCGTCCTCCTCCTCACCGCGCGCGGCGCCTGGCACGAGAAGGTCGAGGGCTTCGAGGCGGGCGCCGACGACTACGTGGCGAAGCCCTTCCACGTCGAGGAGCTGCATGCGCGCATCGGCGCGCTCATCCGGCGCGCGCACGCCCAGCCGGCGGGCGTGGTGGCGGCGCAGGGCTTGCGGCTGGACGAGGCGCGCCAGCAGGTGCAGGTGGGAGAGCGCGTCATCCCGCTCTCCGCGATCGAGTTCAGGCTGCTGCGCTATTTCATGCTGCATCCCGGGCAGGTGCTCTCCAAGTCGGAGCTCGCCGGGCACCTCTACGAGGACGATTCCGAGCGCGACAGCAACGTGATCGAGGCGCACGTGAGCCGGCTGCGCGGCAAGCTCGGCGCCGAATCCATCCGCACCCGGCGCGGACAGGGCTACGTGTTCGGCGGCGGGCCCTGATGCGCTCGCTCCTCGCGCCGCTCGTCGGCGGCCTGGTGGTGAGCCTCGCGCTCGTGTTCGCGGTGCAATGGTCCGTGATGCAGGGCGAGGTGGACAGCGTGCTGCGCGACTACATCGCCGGCGAGCTCGCGCAGGACGCCGACGAGCTCTCCGGCTCGCTCGTGATCGGCAAGGCGGGCGAGCCCTCGATCTCGCTCGCGCACCTGGATCCCTCGTTCCTCTCGCCCGCCTCCGGCCGCTACTTCGAGGTCGTGGTGGGCGGCTCGATGCTGCGCTCGCCCTCGCTCGGGGACGACCGCCTGCCGCTCGCGCGATCGATGCCCGGACGGCGCGTCGTCGCCGAGGTCGCCGGGCCGCGCGGCGAGGCGCTGCTCCTCAGCACGACCGGCTACCGGATCGAGGGACGGGAGGTGGAGATCGGCACCGCCGTCGACCTCGGCCCGATCCGCGCCCAGTTCCAGACGTTCCTCACGCGCTATACGCGCGCCTCCCTCCTCATGCTCGCGCTGCTCGTGCTGCTGCAGGCCGCGATCGTGCGGTTCGCGCTCGCGCCGCTGCGCCGCCTGCGGGCCGACGTGCGGCGGCTCGAGGAGGGCGAAGTCGCGCAGCTCCCGGAATCCGTCCCGGTCGAGGTGCTTCCGCTGGTGCGCGAGGTGAACCGCCTGCTCGAGCTGCTCGGCGAGCGACTCAACCGCAAGCGCGAGTCGCTGGGCAACCTCGCCCATGCGCTGAAGGCGCCCCTCACGGTGCTCACGCACATCGCCGACGACGAGCGGATCCGCGCAGACCCCGAGCTGGGTCCGCAGATCGCGGAGCAGCTCGACTCGCTGCGCGAGCGGATCGACACGGAGCTGCGGCGCGCGCGCATCGCGGGCGGCCGCGCCCCGGGCGCCTCGGTCGATCTCGCCGCCGAGGTCGAGGCGCTCCTCGGCACGCTGCGCAAGCTCTACCGCGAGCGCGGCCTCGCGATCGAGGGGCGCATCGATCCGGGCATCCGCTTCCATGGCGACCGCGAGGACCTGCTCGAGCTGTGCGGGAACCTCCTCGACAACGCGTGCAAGTGGGCGCGCTCGCGCGTCCTCGTGACCGCTCACGACGGCGCGGGGCTCGAGATCCGCGTCGAGGACGACGGGCCCGGCTGCCCGGCGGAGGACCTGGGGCGCATCGCGCGGCGCGGCGTGCGCCTGGACGAGGCCACCGAAGGCCACGGCCTGGGGCTCGCCATCGCGCAGAGCATCGCCGCCTCGTACGGCGGCGGGATCCGCTTCGGCCGCTCCGCGGCGCTTGGCGGGTTCGAGGCGGTGGCGAGCTTCCCATCGGGGTAGCGCCGCTTTCACGTTGGTTTCAGCTTCGATTCCTATACTCCTCCCGGTATCGAACCGTTCCGGTTCGGGGAACCCTGGAGAAAGCGATGAGGAGGAGATCCACCCTGGCCGCGGGCGCGCTGGCGCTGGCGGCCGCGTTCGCCGCGTACGCGGATACCTATACCTACCACTACTCGGGCCCCACGTTCGTCGGCGGCACCGACCACGTGGAGGTGAGCTTCACCACCGCGGCGCCGCTCGCGCCGAACACGAGCTACCTGAGCACCGCGAGCGCCGGCGTGATCAGCTCCTCGGTCACGGTGGTCGGGCCCAACGGCGTCGTGAGCGGCTTCACGCTGCCCGTTTCGTGGTTCCAGGTGCACACGAACGCGACGGCCGGCGCGTCCATCCCCGGCATCGATTCGTGGGACGTGATGGGCGATGCGGGCAACCTCACGGGAACGGCGCCCACGGCCACGGGCACCCACTTCCAGGCCTACACGATGAACACCATGGCGTTCATCCCTGGCTCCGACATTCCGGGCGCCACGAGCCTCGTCACGGGCCACTACAACTACGACCAGGCGACCGAGACGACGTTCTACGCGTCCTGCACCGGCATCGCCGGCTGCACGCTGGCGGGCAACGGTCAGCCTTACGTCGGCAACTACAGCGGCATCGTCAATCCGGCGTACACCTCCGCTGCCAACTGGACGATCGCGGTCAACGCGACGACGCCGCCCCCGGCGCCCCCGCCTGCGCTCTCGATGTCCGGCAGCCTGCCGGGTGGAACCGTCGGCGTCGCCTACAGCAGCACCG
>DATIVM010000445.1:0-7025 GCA_035465975.1 Usitatibacter sp. | reverse complement strand
CGCTCATGTCGTTCATGGAGGGCTGGCACAGCGAGCGCTTCGCGCGGCTGCGCGATGCGCACCTGCGCCGCGACCTGGCTTGCACCGCGTGCGAGGAGTGCGGCGCGCTGCCGCTGCGCTAGCCCGCCCGGCGCGGGCTAGTGATTGCGGTAGACGAACTCCGCGACGATCGGGCCGCGTTGCCCGGGCCGGGTCACCTCGACGTGGATGAGGTACGGGCCCGGCGAGCGCAGGTTGAAGTAGCCGCCCCAGCTCGTGGTGCCGTATTCCTCCATCCGTTCGAGCGCCCGCCGCTCCTCGCCCATGCCCATGCGCGAGACGGTGGCGACCACGTTCGCGTGCTGGACCGCGTGGCCGTCGCGCGCATCCGCGAGCGCCACCACCAGGTGGTCGCGCTCGTAGGCCGCGTGGCTCATGTGCATGGTCCGCTCGGGCCTTCCGGCCGGAAGCGCTTCGATCTGCTCGAGGGGCGCGAGACCCACGCGCACGACCGTGCCGTGGACGGACTTCTCGCCGGGGATCTGGGCCCAGGCCGCGGTCGCGAGGACCGTTCCCAGGACCGCCATCGCCATGCGGACGCCGCGAACGGCGGTTCCATGGCACGCATTTCCGGTGTCCATGTGCTCCTCCTTCGCGGCGTGGCGCCGCGTGTGACCGGACTGCGAAAAATCCACTCTAGTCGCCCGCCGGGCCGGCCCCTTGATCGCCGTCAACCGCTGCCTTGCGGCGCCGGGTGAACATCGGCCCCATGGACGGGGGCCCATGCACTCGCTGAATCGGCGCGCTGCGCGACGCGGCGCGGCGTTCCTCGCGCTCCTCGCGACGCTGCTTCTTCTCCTGCAGCCGATCTGCGGCGCCGGGGCGCGGGCCGAAGCGACGCCGCGCCTCGCGGCATCCCCCGCGCATGAAGGCGCGGCCCCGCACAGTCCGCTCCATCCCGTTCCCGGCGAGGCGTCCTGCTGCACCGCGCCGTCCTCCGGCGCAATCGCGGGCCCTCCGGCTGCGCGGGACCCGCCGTCGGTTCCGATCACGCCGGTCCTCGCGGGCGGCGCGCCGCTGCCCGCCCTCGCGTCGGGGCGGGGCGCCCCGCCGCCCGCGGCCTCGGCCGCGCCGCCTCCGCCGCTTCCGTATCACGCTCGCACGGCGCGCATCCTGCGCTAGCCGCCTGCCGCGACACGGGCCGCACGACGCGTCTCGCGCCGGCGCGCGGCCCGGGAAGCACGGCGCGCCCGCATTCGATGCATTTTCGACACCGAGAGGTATCCCGAAATGACCACGAGAAGATCCTTCCTGCAGGGCGCGGGCCTCGCGCTCGCGTTCTTCGCCGCTTCCGGCGCCCGTGCCCAGCGGGTTTCCGCGCCGCCGCCGGTGACCGTCTACAAGAGTCCCGCCTGCAGCTGCTGCGGCGGCTGGGTCGCTCACATGCGCGCCGCGGGGTTCCGCGTCGACGTGAAGGACGTCGAGGACGTCACGCCGATCAAGTCGCGCCTGGGAGTCCCCGACACGCTGTGGTCGTGCCACACGGCGGTCGTGGACGGCTATGCGCTCGAGGGCCACGTGCCCGCCGTCGACGTGCAGCGGCTGCTGCGCGAGCGGCCGAAGATGAAAGGCCTCGCGGTGCCCGGCATGGTGCCCGGCTCGCCGGGCATGAACGGACCGGCGCAGCGCTACGCGACGATCGCTTTCGGCGACGGCGCGAACCGCACCTACGCGAGCCACTGAGGGGCGCGCGGCATGCGGTATTGACCCGCATCAAGCGACCCCGGTTGACCTTCCCACCATGGGAAGGCTCATGCTGGGGTCGTCGCGCTTGACCTTCCAATCGTGGTAGGGATCACAATGAACCGCATGCAACCGCACATCGCAAACCGAAAGGAGACACCATGATCCAGCTCACCGTGAACGACATGACCTGCGGCCACTGCGCATCCACCATCACCCGCGCGGTGAAGGACGTGGATGCGGCCAGCCAGTGCGAGGTGGACCTCGGCGCCAAGCGCGTGCGCATCACGAGCACGCGCCCGGCCTCCGAGTTCGTCGAGGCGATCAAGGAAGCGGGCTACACGCCGGTGCCCGCCTGAGCGTCGATGGACCAGGCCGCCGCGCTTCCGCGTCTCGCCGCCGCCCCCGGCGTCATCGACCTCAAGGTCGAGGGGATGACCTGCGCCTCGTGCGTCGCGCGCGTGGAGAAGGCGCTGCGCAAGGTGCCGGGCGTGGAGGAGGCGAGCGTGAACCTCGCCACCGAGACCGCGACGATCCAGGCCGATCCCTCGGTGGTCCAGGCGGCCCTCGCCGCGATCGCCAAGGCGGGTTACGAAGCGTCGCTGCGCGAGGAAGGGGCGGCCGAAGCCGAGCCGCGCTTCGACCGGGACCGTCTGGAGGTCGCGGCCGCGATCCTCCTCACGCTGCCGCTCGCCGTGCCGATGGCCGCGAACCTCCTCGGCGCGCACTGGATGCTGCCCGGCTGGCTGCAATGGCTGCTCGCGACCCCCGTGCAGTTCGTGATCGGCGCGCGCTTCTACCGCGCGGGATGGAAGGCGCTCGCCGCGCGCGCCGGCAACATGGACCTGCTGGTGGCGCTCGGCACCAGCGCGGCGTATTTCCTGAGCGTGTTCCTGCTGCTGCGCGACGCGGGCGCGGGGCACCTTTATTTCGAGGCGTCGGCGGTCGTGGTGACGCTGGTGCGGCTCGGCAAGTGGCTCGAGACGCGCGCCAAGCGCCAGACGACGGCGGCGATCCGGGCGCTCGCCGCGCTGCGCCCGGAAAGCGCGCGCGTCGTGAAGGACGGCGAGGAGCGCACCGTGCGCATCGAGTTCGTGCGCGCGGGCGACGTCGTCGCGGTGCGGCCCGGCGAGCGCGTGCCGGTCGACGCCGAGATCGTCGAGGGCGACACGCACGTCGACGAGTCGCTCATCACGGGCGAGAGCCTGCCGGTCGCGAAGACGATCGGCAGCCGCGTCACCGGCGGCTCGGTGAACGGCGAGGGCGGCTTCGTGGCGCGCACCGTCGCCGTCGGCGCCGAGACGACGCTCGCGCGCATCATCCGGCAGGTGGAATCGGCCCAGGCGGCGAAGGCGCCGATCCAGCGCCTGGTGGACCGCGTGAGCGAGGTGTTCGTGCCCGCGATCGTGGTGATCGCTTTCGTGACGCTCCTCGCCTGGGGGCTCGGCACCGGAAACTGGGAAGCGGCGATCCTCGATGCCGTCGCCGTGCTCGTGATCGCCTGTCCCTGCGCGCTGGGGCTCGCCACGCCCACCGCGATCATGGCCGGGACCGGGGTCGCGGCGCGCCACGGCATCCTCATCAAGGACGCGGAGGCGCTCGAGGTCGCGCACCGCGTGCGCGTCGTCGCCTTCGACAAGACCGGCACGCTCACCGAAGGCAAGCCCCGCTTGACCGACGTCGTCCCGCTCGGCATCGAGCGGGACGAGGCGCTGCGCCTCGCCGCCGCGATCCAGCAGGGCAGCGAGCATGCGCTCGCGCGCGCGGCGATCGACGCCGCGAAGGCCGAAGGACGCGAGCTGCCGCACGCGGCCGACGTGCGCGCGGTGCCCGGGCGCGGCGTCGAGGCGACGGTGGAAGGACGGCGCCTCGCGATCGCGAGCGAGCGCTGGGCGGCCGAGCTCGGGGCGTCCGGGCGCGAAACGCTCGCCGCCGAGGCGGCGCGCCTGCAATCCATGGGGCGCACGGTGTCGTGGCTCGTGCAATTGCAGCCGGCCCCGCGCGCGCTCGGCCTGCTCGCGTTCGGCGACGCGGTGAAGCCCGAGGCGGCGGGGCTCGTCGCGCGCCTGAAGTCGCTCGGCGTGCGCTCGATCCTCGTCACGGGCGACAACGCGGGCGCGGCGCGGGAGGCGGCGCGCGAGCTGGGCATCGACGACGTGCGCGCCGAGGTGCTGCCGGGCGACAAGGCGGCGGTCGTCGCCGCGCTGCGCGGCAAGGGCGAGGCGGTCGCGATGGTGGGCGACGGCATCAACGATGCGCCGGCGCTCGCCGCGGCCGACGTGGGCATCGCCATGGGCACCGGCACCGACGTGGCGATGCATACCGCCGGCGTCACGCTCATGCGCGGCGACCCGCGGCTCGTCGCCGACGCGCTCGACATCTCGCGCCGCACCTACGCCAAGATCCGCCAGAACCTCTTCTGGGCGTTCGTCTACAACGTCGTGGGCGTCCCGCTCGCCGCCTTCGGGCTCCTGAGCCCGGTGATCGCCGGCGCGGCGATGGCCTTCAGCAGCGTGAGCGTGGTCTCGAACGCGCTGCTGCTGCGCCGCTGGAAACCCGGCGCGCGCTAGGATCGGGAATTTTCCGGGCCGGGACGGTGTTCCAACGGGAGGCGGGCGCGCCGATCGTCGGGATCGACCCGCGCCCGTGATCCCGATGGAGCAGGCGATGCAGCGGGCCGGCGATGGCGCTTCCGTTTCCCTCCACGTGCGGCGGCATTCGCTCGCCGTGCGCATCTTCCACTGGGTGAACGTGGTCGCCATCGTCATCCTCGTCATGAGCGGGCTGCAGATCTTCAACGCCCACCCCGCGCTCTACTGGGGGAAATCCTCGTACACCGGCGCGGGCCCCGTCTTCGCGCCCGGGCCGTTCCCCGGATGGCTCACCCTTCCCGGCGTGCAATGGCTCGCGATGGGGCGGCGCTGGCACCTCTTCTTCGCCTGGGTGCTGGTCCTGAACGGCGCGGTCTACGTCGCGTATTCGATCGCGAGCGGGCACCTCGCGCGCGACCTGTGGCCGACGCGCGAGGAGCTGCGGTCGATCGGCCGCTCGGTCGCCGACCACCTGCGGCTGCGGCATCGCGCCGAGCCGCGCTACAACGTGCTGCAGAAGCTCGCCTACCTCGCGGTGATCTTCGCGCTGCTGCCGTTCCTCGTCCTCATGGGCCTCGGGCTCTCCCCGTCGCTCGACACGGTCGTGCCCGGCTGGGTCGACCTGCTCGGCGGCCGGCAGTCGGTGCGCACGCTGCATTTCGCGGCCGGGGCGCTGCTCGTGCTGTTCGCCGCGGTGCACGTCTTCGAGCTGCTCGTCTCGGGCGCGTGGAACCTGCTGCGCTCGATGGTGACGGGGTGGTACCGCTTGCCGGGAGAGGGAAGGTGAAGGCGCGCCGCCGCTTCCTCGCGCGCGCGCTCGCGGGCGCCGGGGCGCTCCTCCTCGCCGGCTGCGATCGGCTGTCGCGCAGCCGCTGGTTCCCGCCCGTCCTCGAGAGCGCCGAATCGCTCACGTACCGCGCGCAGCGCCTCGTCGCGCGGGGCACCATGGCGAAGGAGTATTCGGAGGCGGACCTCTCGCCGCGCTTCCGCAGCAACGGCACGGCGGTGCCGGACGACGACGCGTACCTCGCGCTCGCCGAAAAGGGCTTCGCCGGCTGGGCGCTGGAGGTGGGCGGGCTCGTCGAGCGGCCGCTGCGCCTCGGCCTCGCCGAGCTGCGCGCGTTGCCCGCCCGCACGCAGATCACGCGCCACGATTGCGTGGAGGGCTGGAGCGCGATCGGCAAGTGGACCGGCGTTCCGCTCGGCGAGGTGCTCGCGCTCGCCCGCCCCCGCCCCGCCGCGCGCTACGTGGTGTTCCGCTGCGCCGATCCCATGGAAGGCACGCCGGAGAGCCGCTACTACGAGAGCATCGACATGGACGACGCGCACCACCCGCAGACGATCCTCGCCTACGGCCTGAACGGCGCGCCGCTCCCGATCCCGAACGGGGCGCCGCTGCGGCTGCGCGTCGAGCGCCAGCTCGGCTACAAGATGGCGAAGTACGTGATGTCGATCGAGCTGGTCGAGAGCTTCGAGCGCATCGGCGGCGGGCGCGGAGGCTACTGGGAGGATCGCGGCTACGAGTGGTACGCCGGGATCTGAGCCGGGCCGCTCAGCGGCCCACGATCACCTTCCCGACCATCCCCGCCTCGAAGTGGCCGGGCTGCAGGCACGCGAACGGCACCTCGCCCGGGATCGTGAAGCGCCACACGATGTCGCGCTTCTCGCCGGGCTCGACGCGGACCATGTTGGGCTCGTCGTGCTCCATGTTCGGGAACCTGCGCATCAGCGCCGCGTGCTCGCGCAGCCCGTCCATCGTGCCGAGGACGAGCTCGTGCACGACCTTCCCGTCGTTCCTCGCGACGATGCGCAGCGTCTCGCCGCGCTTCACGCGGATCGCGGAGGGATCGAAGCGCATCGAATCCTTCATCGAGACGACGACGGTTCGCGCGGCCCGCGCCGGGTCGCCCGGCTCGCCGATGGATTTTTCGCCGCCATGGGCGGTCGCGCCCGCCGCATGCAGTGCGAGGACGGCCGCGGCCGCCGCGATCAGGAGGGGTCTCATGGCACGATTATTCGCGAGCCGGGGCTTCCCGTCACCTCGCCGCTTGACCTTCCCATGATGGGAGGGTAGAGACTGGAGCTTTTCCGGAGTTTCCCCATGCCCGCCGCCCGTCCCCCGGAGCACTCCGCCGCCCGCCGCGCGGGCTACGTCGACATCGGCGAGGCCGCGCGCGCCTCGGGCGTGTCGGCCAAGATGATCCGCCATTACGAGGAGATCGGCCTCGTGCCGCCCGCCGGCCGGACCGCCGCGGGCTATCGGGTCTACGGGCCGTCCGACGTGCACCGCTTGCGCTTCGTCAAGCGCGCCCGCGAGCTGGGCTTCAGCATGGAGGAGATCGGGAAGCTCCTCGCGCTGTGGAACGATCGCCGCCGGAAAAGCTCCGAGGTGAAGCGGCTCGCGCTCGAGCACGTGGCGGAGCTCGAGCGCAAGATCTCCGAGCTCGAGGCGATGCGCGGCACGCTGATGCAGCTCGCGCACCACTGCCACGGGGACCAGCGTCCCGACTGTCCCATCCTGGAGGACCTCGCCCGAGGCGAGCCGGCATGAAGGCATCTCCCATCGCGATCGAGAAAGGCACGACATGAGCTCCACCTACGCATTCGGCAAGACGGTGAAATCCGGCTACAGCGACACCATCCAGAAGGCCACCGACGCGCTCGCGAAGGAAGGCTTCGGAGTGCTCACCACGATCGACGTCGCCGCGACAC